>NZ_RAWD01000042.1:0-39963 GCF_003612065.1 Corallococcus sp. CA047B | reverse complement strand
AGGTGTACGTGGGCGGGGACTGCCTGGCGCGTGGCTACTTCCACCGGCCGGACCTGACGGCGGACCGCTTCGTGCCGGACCCCTTCAGCACGACGCCGGGCGCGCGGCTGTACCGCACGGGGGACTTGGCGCGCTCCCTTCGCGATGGCAGCCTGGAGTACCTGGGCCGGGTGGACTTCCAGGTGAAGGTCCGTGGCTTCCGGGTGGAGCTGGGCGAGGTGGAGGCCATGCTCTGCCAGCACCCCCACGTGCGCGAGGCGCTGGCGATGGTCCGGGAGGACCGGCCGGGGGACCGGCGGCTGGTGGCCTACGCGGCGCCGCGCTCCGGCGCCTCGCTGGAGGTGCCGGCCCTGCGCGCGTTTCTCAAGGAGCGCCTGCCGGACTACATGGTGCCCTCCGCGCTGGTGCTCATGGATGCGCTGCCGCAGACGAACGCGGGCAAGGTGGAGCGCTCGCGGCTGCCGGTGCCCACGGGGGAGGCCGAGGCCCTCTACGTGGCGCCCCGCACGCCGGAGGAGGCGGCGGTGGCGGCCGTGTGGGCGGAGGTCCTGGGCGTGGCCCAGGTGGGCGTCCACGACCACTTCTTCGAGCGCGGTGGGCACTCGCTGCTGGCCACCCGCGCCACCTTCCGGGTGGGCGAGGCGCTGGGGGTGACGCTGCCTCTGCGCAGCCTCTTCGAGGAGCCGACGGTGGAAGGGCTGGCGCGCCGGGTGACGGCGCTGAAGTGGGCCGCGCAGGCGGCGGTCGTGGCGGAGTCGGGTGAGGACCGGGAGCAGGGGGAGCTGTGAGACACGTCGAGGCGTTGCTGGCGGAGCTGAAGGGGCGGGATGTCCGGGTCTGGGTGGAGGAGGGGCGCTTGCGCTACAGCGCGCCCCGCGATGCCCTGTCCCCGGAGCTGCTGGAGCGCCTGCGGGAGCAGAAGGCCGCGCTGATGCAGTACCTCCAGCAGGCCCGGAGCGCGGCGCGCGCGGCGCTGCCCCCCCTGTCCCCCGCGCCCCGCGGCGCAACGCTGCCCCTGTCCTTCCCGCAGCAGCGGCTGTGGTTCCTCAGCCGGTTCCAGCAGGACGGCGGCGCCAGCTACAACATGCCCGGCGCCCTGCGGCTGGAGGGGGGGCTGGACGCGGACGCGCTGGCGTCCGCGCTGGCCGCGCTGGTGGCGCGGCATGAGAGCCTGCGCACCTGCTTCCCGGAGGTGGACGGTGCTCCGGTCCAGGTCATCCAGCCCGAGGGCGCGCTGCCCCTGGAGCGCCTGGACTTGCGCGCCCTGCCGGAGCCGGAGCGCACCCGGCGCCTGGGCGAGCGGGCCCGGGCGGAGGCGGAGCACCGCTTCGAGCTGACGCGCGGTCCGCTGGCGCGCGCGGTGCTCGTGCGGCTGACGGAGCGCGGCCAGGTGCTGCTGCTCACCCTGCACCACGTCATCGCGGATGCCTGGTCGCTGGGCATCCTCTTCCAGGAACTGGCGGAGCTGTACGCCGCCCACGTGGGCCGGCGCGAGCCCCGGCTTCCGGCCCTGCCCATCCAGTACGCGGACTTCGCTGTCTGGCAGCGGGAGCGGTTGGTGAAGGTACTGGACGCGCAACGCGAGGCGTGGACGCGGCGGCTCACCGGAGCGCCGGTGCTCCTGGAGCTGCCCACGGACAGGCCCCGGCCCGCCGTGCAGACGTTCCGGGGGGCCACGGTGCCGCTCGCGTTGGAGCCGGCGGTGGCCCGGGGCGTGCGCGCCCTCGCCGAGCGCCACGGCGCCACGCCCTTCATGGTGCTGCTCGCGGGCTTCCAGGCGCTGCTGTCGCGCTACAGCGGCCAGGAGGACATCGTCGTCGGCTCCCCGGTGGCCAACCGGCCGCTGCGCGAGACGGAGGGGCTCATCGGCTTCTTCGTGAACATGCTGGCCCTGCGCACGCGGGTGCGGGCCGAGGACACCTTCGACGCGCTGGTGGCGCGGGTGAAGGACGTGGCGCTGGAGGCCTACGCGCACCAGGATGTCCCGTTCGAGCAGCTGGTGGAGGCGCTCCAGCCCGAGCGCAACCTGAGCCACCCGCCGCTCTTCCAGGTGATGTTCATGCTCCAGAACGCGCCCGCGGGCCGGCTGGAGCTGCCCGGCCTGGACGTCTCGCTGGAGGACTTCCAGAGCGTGTCGGCGAAGCTGGACCTGACGCTGTCCCTCACCGAGGTGGGCGAGGGCTTCGAGGGCTGGCTCGAATACAACCTGGACCTCTACGACGAGGCCACGGTGCGGCGCATGGCCGGCCACCTGAACACGCTGTTGGCGGCGGCGGTCGCGGACCCGGACCGCCCGGTGGGGCGCCTGCCGTGGCTCACCGCCGGGGAGCGGGCGTGGCTGTCGGCTCGCAACGCCACGGACGTGGTCGTGGCGGGGGACCGGCGTGTCCACCGCCAGTTCGAGGCCCAGGTGGCGCGCACGCCCGACGCGGTGGCGCTGGTGTTCCGCGAGGCGCACTTCACGTACCGCGCGCTGGAGGCGCGGGCGAACCAACTGGCGCACCACCTGCGGACGCTGGGGGCGGGGCCGGGCGCGCTGGTGGGTCTGTGCGTGGAGCGGTCGCTGGAGATGGTGGTGGGGATGCTGGGCATCCTCAAGTCGGGGGCGGCCTATCTGCCGTTGGACCCGAAGCTGCCCGCCGACCGGCTGGCGCTCATCGTGGAGGATGCGGGGGCCGCGCTGCTCGTCACGCGCGAGTCCCTGAAGGGCACGTTGCCCGAGACGGCGGCGCGCCGGGTCTGCCTGGACACGGAGGCCGCCACGCTGGCCGCGTGTCCGGACTCGGTCCTCTCCGGCGGCGCGGTGGCCGGGGACCGGGCCTATGTCATCTACACCTCCGGCTCCACCGGGCGCCCCAAGGGCGTGGAGCTGGAGCACCGCCACGTCACGAACTTCTTCCAGGGCATGGACGGGGTGCTGGGGACGGAGCCCGGGACCTGGCTGGCCGTCACCACGCCGTCCTTCGACATCTCCGTGCTGGAGCTGCTGTGGACGCTGGCGCGCGGCTACCGCGTCGTCGTCCAGGACGATGCCGCCGGCATCCTCCCGGCGGCCCACGGCGCGGGGGCGCCCCGGCGTCCGGTGGACTTCAGCCTGCTGTACTTCGCCAGCGCGGGGGGCGCCGCGGGGACTCCGGGCAAGTACCGGCTCTTGCTGGAGGGCGCCCGGTTCGCGGACACCCATGGCTTCACCGCCATCTGGACCCCGGAGCGCCACTTCCATGACTTCGGTGACCTGTACCCCAACCCCTCGGTGACGGGCGCGGCGGTGGCGGCGGTGACGCGCCGGGTGCGCATCCGCGCGGGCAGCGTGGTGCTGCCCCTGCATGATCCGCTGCGCGTGGCGGAGGAGTGGTCCGTGGTGGACAACCTCTCTGATGGCCGCGTGGACGTGTCCTTCGCGTCCGGGTGGCAGGCCCAGGACTTCGTGCTCGCGCCGGAGCGGTATGCCCGGCGCAAGGCGCTGATGCTCGAAGGGCTGGAGGAGGTGCGGCGGCTCTGGCGCGGCGGCTCGGTGCGCCGCGTGGACGGCACGGGGCAGCAGCGCGAGGTGCGCACGCGGCCCAGGCCCGTGCAGCCGGAGCTGCCGGTGTGGCTCACCGCCGCTGGCAGCGAGGAGACCTTCCGCATGGCCGGCGAGGTGGGGGCGAACGTGCTGACCCACCTGCTGGGCCAGGACGTGGCGCAGCTGGGGGCGAAGGTGGCCGCCTTCCACGCGGCGTGGCGTCAGGCGGGACATGCGGGCGTCGGTCGGGTGACGCTGATGGTGCACACCTTCGTGGGCGTGGACGCGGACGCGGTGCGCGAGACGGTGCGCGGTCCCTTCCGCGAGTACCTGCGCAGCTCGCTGGACCTGCTGGCGCAGCTGGCGCGCAGCCTGGGCATGGACCTGTCCAAGGGCGGCATCGCGCCGGAGGACCTGGAGTTCCTGCTGGACCACGGCTTCGAGCGCTTTTATGAGACGAGCGGCCTGTTCGGCACCGTGGACGCGTGCGTCCAGCGGGTGGGGCAGCTCCAGGCGGTGGGCGTCGACGAGGTGGCCTGCCTCGTGGACTTCGGCGTGGACGCGGACACCGTGCTGGCCAGCCTCCCGCTGCTGGAGCAGGTGCGGGTGCGCTCCCAGCCCGGCGGGGAGGACGCGGCGCCAGCGGACTTCTCCGTCCCCGCGCAGGTGCGCAGGCACGGGGTGACGCACCTGCAGTGCACGCCGTCCCTGGCGCGGCTGCTGGTGGACGACGCCCGGGGGCTGGACGCGCTGCGCTCCCTGCGCACGCTGCTGCTGGGCGGCGAGGAGCTGCCGGCGGCGCTGCTGGAGCGGCTGGGGGACGGGACGCCGCGCCAGGTGCTCAACATGTACGGCCCCACGGAGACGACGGTGTGGTCCACCACGGCGGTGGCCGCCGCGCGGGGGGGCCGGGTGTCCATTGGCGCGCCCATCGCCAACACGCAGATCCATGTCGTGGACCGCCACCTGCAACCGGTGCCGGTGGGGGTGCCCGGGGAGCTGCTCATCGGCGGGGACGGCGTGGCCCGGGGCTACCTGGGGCGGCCGGAGCTCACCGCCGAGCGCTTCATCGCGGACCCGTTTTTCCCGGACGAGGGCCGGCGCGTGTACCGCACGGGCGACCTGGCGCGCTGGCGCGCGGATGGCGGGCTGGAGTTCCTGGGCCGCGCCGACTTCCAGGTGAAGGTGCGGGGCTTCCGCATCGAGCTGGGGGAGATTGAAGCGGTGCTCACGCGGCACCCGGCCGTGCGCCAGGGCGTCGTCGTGGTGCGCGCGGACGGCGGCGGCGACAGGCTGCTGGTGGGCTACGTGGTGCCGGAGGGCGAGGCGGCGGGCGCCCCGGAGCTGCGGCGCTTCCTCTCCCAGCACCTGCCCGACTACATGGTGCCGGGCCTCTTCGTGACGCTGCCGGAGCTGCCGCGCACGCCCAACGGCAAGGTGGACCGGCGCGCGCTGCCCGCGCCGGAGCTCCAGGGGGATGCGGGCGGGGAGCGGGTGGCTCCGCGCACCACCGCGGAGATGCAGTTGGCCGCGCTGTGGGCGGAGCTGCTCAAGGTGCCGGACCCGGGCGTGCGCGACAGCTTCTTCTCACTGGGGGGGCACTCCATCCTCGCGGTGCAGCTCATGGCGCACATCGAGCGGCTCTTCGGGCGGCGGCTGCCGCTGGCCACGCTGTTCCGCGCGCCCACCATCGAACGGCTCGCGCAGGAGTTGACGCGGGAAGGGGAGTCCTCCCGCTCCCTGCGGGTGGAGCTCCAGCGGGGACGCGACGGCCTCGCGCCCGTGTTCTGCGTGCCCGGGGCGGGCGGCAACCTCATCTACTTCCACACGCTGGTGCGCCACCTGGGCCCCGCGCGGACGGTGTACGGGCTGCAGCCCGTCTACGCGGAGGCGCCGGAGGAGGGGACGGTGGTGGAGGCCCTGGCCACGCAGTACCTGGCGGCCGTGCGCGAGGCGCAGCCGCACGGCCCCTACGCCTTCGTCGGGCACTCGTTCGGCGGCGTCATCGCGTTCGAGCTGGCCCGGAGGCTGCGCAAGGCGGGAGAGACGGTGGCCCTGCTGGGCATCCTGGACAGCGTGGCGCCGGTGCCGCGAAGCCAGCCCCTGGGCGCGGACTGGGATCAGGCCGAGTGGCTGCGCCTCATTGGCAGCCTGCTGCTGCGGCTGTACGGCAAGGACGTGGGCCTGTCGGTGGAGGCGCTGCGAGAGCTCGCGCCCGAGGCCCAGGTGGACCTGCTGATGGCGCGGATGCAGTCGAGCGGCCTCTTGCCCCCGGAGGCGGACCGCACCCAGTTCCTGGGGTTCGTGCGCACCTTCCAGGCGGATCAGCAGAGCACCTACGTGCCCCCGGAGCCGTACCCGGGCCGGCTCACCTTCTTCCGCGCGGAGGTGCTGCATCCGGACAACATCCCCGTGGACGAGCTGCGCTGGACGCTGGAGGCGCCCGCCATGGGCTGGGAGCGCTTCACCCCCGAGCCCGTGGCGGTGCACGTCGTGCCCGGAGACCACCTGTCGATGATGACCGAGCCGCACGTCCAGGCGCTGGCGCGGGTGCTGGCAGGCTGCCTGGACGCCCCTTCCCCGGCGGAGCCGCCCCGTGCGGACCGCCCCTCGCCGCACCTCACCCTCAAGGAGTCACACGGAACATGAACGCCCATGTCGTCGCCCCGCTCTTGCGCTGCATCTTCTGCCGCCGGGAGCAGTTCACCCAGCAGGACAGCGCCCTCCACTGCGAGGGCTGTGGCCGCCGCTTCTCGCGCAACGGGGCCGGCTATACGGACCTGATGCAGACGGGCACCCAGCCCCGGACACCGCCCAACACGGTGGCCCAGAGGCTCATGGAGAGTGACGCTTTCGTCGGCGTGTACGAGCACCTGATGCGTCCCCTCTTCGTGCGCATCTTCGCCGGGCCGGGCGCGACCGTGCCCACCCCCCAGGAGGAGTACGCCGTCTACGAGCGCTGGCTCGACGTGCCGGCGCGGGGCGGCCCCTGGCTGGACCTGTCCTGCGGCGCCGGCTTCTACACCCAGAGCCTCGCGCGCAGCGCCGGCAACCAACTGGTGGTGGGCCTGGACCTGTCGGAGGCGATGCTGGAGAAGGCCGCCCGGCAGGTCAACGGCACGGGCAACACGGTGCTGCTGCGCGGCAACGTGTATGAGCTGCCCTTGCGGGACGGGGTGTTCTCCGGCGTCCTCAACGCGGGCTCGCTGCACCTGTACCCGGACCCGGACCTCGCGTACCGGGAGATCTTCCGGCTGCTCAAGCCGGGCGGCACCTACGTGGCCAGCACCTTCGCGGAGTCCCCGCGCCCGCTGGGCCGGCTGGGGGTGAGCGCCACCGGCATCCGCCGCACGGACCTGCCCGGACTGCCCGCGGCGCTCGCCCGCGCGGGCTTCGTGGACTACGAGGAGCAGCGCTACGGTGACGCCTTCATCCTCAAGGTCCGCCGTCCCGAGTAGTCGGGTGTGGCTCCCGGTGCCACGCGTGCGTCAGCGAATGCGTCATTGCACGCGGGGGACCGCGAATGGGGGCCCCCAAGCGTCTGGGAACCCCCATGCGCCCGGAGTCTCGCTGAAGCGATGCGGCGCGTGAGGGAAGGGAGGGAGCGGGCTGCCTCCCTTCCCAGGACTTCAGCGTCTACGGGCTGAACATGCCGGTGAGCACGCTGGCGCGGCCTCGAGGCAGCGAGCGCTTGAACGGGCTCGCCGCGAGGTCCGAGCCGGGCTGGTACCAGCTCTGGATCTCCGCGAAGTACGTCTGGCCCGCCAGCAGCACGCCCGGGGGCAGGTACACGCTCTGGAGATCCGTGTGCAGCGTCGCCACGCGCGTCGCGGTGGTGTAACCCGTGCTCGTGCCCAGCCGGTAGATGTTCACCACGTAGTTCGTGGCCGTGCCGACCAGCGGCTTCGACCAGCGCAGCGAGGCGTCGGTCCCCACGCCCGTGAGGTTCTGGAACGCGCCGCGCGTGTTCACCAGGGGCGCCTGCACCGGCCCGACGAGGGGCTGCACGGGCGCGGCGGTGAACGCGCTCGCCTCCTGATCCATGCGGATGTCCACGCTCATGGTGTAGGGCGTCGCGGTTCCCAGCGCGTAGCTCTTCGTGAAGCCCGCGGCGGCGAGCGCCACCTTCTGCCACGTCGCCGGGAGCGGGTTGTTGTAGGTCATGCTCCCCGTGACGATGTCGGTCCGCTGCGTGTCAGGGTTGAGCTTCACGAGCAGTGGCGACCCGCTGATGGACGCGAGCGCCGAGCTCAGCGCGGCCGGCCGGGCGGACATCCAGATTTCGTTGTACGTGCTGACCGCGTCCGGGTTCACCTGGGTGCGCATGGCTTCAAAGGCCGAGCGTCTCCAGTCCACCGCGAAGGTGCCTGTCGCGACGGGCTGGGTGAAGGTGCCGCTGACGGTGACGGGCTGGCCCTCCACCTGCGTCATGCTCGTGTTGAGCACCTTGTGCATCGCGCGGTAGGGCACTCCATTCGCGCTCGTCTGCAACCGCAGCTGCGCCAGCGAGAACACATCCCCGCGGCTGCTGTCGAGCAGCACCGGGTTGCCCATGTCGGCGTAATTGAAGCTCAGCCCGGAGAGCGACGTGGCGCCCGCCAGCGGAAACCCCGTGGCGCCGCCGTGGACGTAGCCGAACGCGCCCGGGTTCAACGAATACACGTCCAGGTAGTCCCCCGGCTGCCAGGGAGACAGGCCGGTGGCGGACACCGTCACGGGGGTCGGCAGCGAGACGAAGGTACCATCGCGGCCCCACTCCGTGGAGCCCAGGTCGAACGCGCGGCCGGTGCTCACCAGGTAGCGCGAGCCCAGCTTCAGGTAGATGCGGCCGGAAGGGACGTTCGGCACGGAGACGGTGCCGTCCGCGGAGCCCGTGCCCGGATAGGCCGTGAACGCCCCGGTCGTTGAATCCCGCATGTATGCCACCACCGACGTGGCGGACTGGTCGTATGGCTTCGTCTCGTTGCCCGACGTGGCGACGAAGGTGATCGGGCTGGTGCCGGTGACCTGGGTGACCAGGCCTTGGGTGACCTCGGAGGTCGCGTCCGTCGACACGGAGGAGTCCACCGCCTCGGCCTCGTCGAGCCCCGCGCAGCCGGCCCCTGCCATGCCAACCAAAAGCCCGAGGGAGAACAATGATTTATGCATTGTGAAGGCAACCCTTTCGGCGACGCCCTGAAGGGCGCCGCGCAGGGAGATTCATACCGGGTCGGTCTGACATTTCCGGGAGCGCTTCGATTCCAAATTTCCCTCGGGGCAGTGAAAGCAAACGCGCTTGTCGGCGGGTGAGCCCGGCAACGGCCTCCGTGTGGTTTCTCTTCTCCTGGCGCGAAGGGCGCAGTCCGCTGAGGCACGCGAAGCGCGTCACGTCGCGCGCGGCGGCCCGAACCATCGGGTCAGGGCCTCACGCAGACCCGGGTCCGTGCCCTCCCCGACCCACGCGACGTGTCCGTCCGGTCGAATCAGCACCGCGACGGGCGCGGTGACAGCGCCGAGCACCGGGAGCTCCCACGCCCCCGTGTAGCGAGCAGCGACCCTGCGAACCCGGTCCGCCCAGGGCGTGATGTCGAGCGTGCCGGGGTCGCCCAGGTCGAGCAGCACCGGCCGCGCGTCGTGCAACAGGTGGAACACGCGCCGGGGGCCGTCGGCGGTGACCAGGTCGAGGTCCGGCATGCGGCGCCCGAGCAGCGGGTGTCCGTTTCCCAGGTCGTAGTGGACGTCCAGCCCCGACATCATCGCCGCGTACTGCTTGCGTGGCCCGTCCATCCGCAGCAACTCCGCCAGCGTCTCGCGCACGGCGTCCATCCGCGCGTCACCGCGGGCAAGCGCGGTCTGCGCCATGGTCTTGCGCAGCGCACGGGCCGCGACGGGGTGCCGCTCGGCCTGGTACGTGTCGAGCAGGTTCTCCGGCGAGACGCCGCGCACGACCTGGGCCAGCTTCCACCCCAGGTTCACGGCATCCTGCACGCCGAGGTTGAGCCCCTGTCCGCCCATCGGCGAGTGCACGTGGGCCGCGTCGCCGGCCAGGAGCACCCGCCGGTCCCGGTAGGACGCCGCCTGCCGCGTCATGTCGGTGAACCTTGAGAGGTACGTGGCGCTGCGCAGGCCATGGTCCGTCCCGTAGAGCGCGACGAGCCCCTCGCGCAGACCTTCAAGGGTGGGCGCGTCGCCCGTGCCGACCTGCTCCTCTCTCAGCACGACGCCCACGCGCCCGTCCTCCAGCGGGCCCATGGCGTAGGTGCCCTTCTCGTCCCGGCGGATGCCGAACGCCGGCGCTCCGGTCATCTCGACCTCGGCGATGAGGTAGCTGATGGACGCGTCCCACCCCGGGAACTCGATGCCTGCCGCCTTGCGGACGAGGCTGCGACCCCCGTCGCACCCGACGAGGTACTTCGCCCGCAGCGCGCGGCCGTCGGACAGAACGACGTCGACGCCGGTGTCGTCCTGCGTGAAGCCCGTCACCTCGCACCCACGGTAGAGGGGCACCGCCAGCTCGCCCACCCACTCCGCCAGGATGCGCTCGAAGCGCTCCTGCAAGAGCGCGAGCCCATGGTTGTGACGCGTCGGGAAGTCGCTGAGGTCCAGAGGCGCCTGCCCGAACGCGACGTTCTGGACCGCTTTTCCTTGCGAGACGAAGCGCTCGACGACCCCGCGCTGATCGAGCACCTCCAGGCTGCGCGCGTGCAGGCCGCGCGAGCGCGAGCCGGCGACCTCCTGACTGGCGCGTCGCTCGACGATGGCCACGTCCACCTGCGCCAACGCCAGCTCCGCCGCCAGCATCAGCCCGGTCGGGCCCCCTCCCGCAATCACCACCGCGTGCTGTGTCACCACGTCCGTGTGCATCACTCGTCCCTCCCGCTTCTGGAGTGAAACGGGCGATGGTGGAGCACGGCCGGGGGGGCTTGCGGCAATACCCGGGGTCTGGCATCTGCTGGCTGTGGAGAGAGCGGAGAGGTCTGCCGTGGCTCCTCCCAGCGGCCCGTCGCGGACCCGGAAAGAGCGCACGTTTGACCTCGCGCGTGGCGAGGCCAGGCGCTCGCCTCCGCTACCTGCCCGAAGCCTCGGAAGTTCTCGCGGGGAGCGGACAGCAGGAACCCGAACCTCGATGTCGTCCTGTGCCGTTGGCGACCCCGCCTACGTCCGGCGACGCCGCGAGACGTTGGGCGACCGGCACCCCACGCGCCGCGCGGGCCACCGCATTCTCCTCGCGGTAGCCCCTCTCTCGGAGGAACGCCCATGCGCGCCGTGCTCCTGCTCTGCCTCATCCTTCCGCTGTCCCTCGCCCAGGCCCAGGGACTCCAACTGCAGCCCTACGCCTTCCAGGCCCGCGACGGTCGCGTCGTTCAGGCCGAGCTGGGCACCGTCACCGTGCCCCTGCGCCACGCCCGCCCCGAGGGCCCGGGGCTGCCCCTGCGCTTCGTGCGTTTCAAGAGCACGAACCCCACGCCCGCGGCCCCCATCGTCTACCTGGCCGGTGGCCCGGGCGGCTCCGGTATCGAGGCCGCACGCAACGTCCGCTTCGAGCTGTTCCTCGCCCTGCGCGAGGTGGCCGACGTCATCGCGCTGGACCAACGCGGCACCGGCCAGTCGAACCCCCATCCCGATCTGGAGCAGCGCTGGGCCATCCCGCTGGAGCAGCGCATGGACGAGGCGCTGCTCACCACCACGGTGAAGAAGGCCGCCGCCGAGGCGAGCCGGACCTGGGCCACGGCCGGCGTGGATCTGGGCGCCTACACCACGGAGGAGAACGCCGACGACCTGGAGGTGCTGCGCAAGGCGCTGGGCGCGCCGAAGCTCAACCTCTGGGGCATCAGCTACGGCACCCACCTGGGCCTCGCCTACCTGCGGCGCCACGCACAGCGGGTGGACCACGTCATCCTCGCCGGCATCGAGGGGCCGGACGACACCTGGAAGCGGCCTGCCCACGCGGAGGCCCTGCTCGAGCGCTGGGAGGTCGTTCTGCGCGCCGAGGGCGAGCGCGGGCCGGGCCTGAGACCGCGGCTGGCGAAGCTGTTGAAGTCGCTGAAGCGCGAGCCCCGCACCGTTGCGTTCACGGACCCGGCGAAGGGTGAGCGCCACACCTGGCGGGCCAGCCACTTCGACCTTCAGCGCGCCATCTTCGAGTCCCTTCGAGACCCCGCCACCTTCCGGCGCTTCCTCACCCTGCTTCCGGCGCTGGAGGCCGGGGACTATGCGCCGATGGCGCCCTTCGCGCGCCAGCTGCGCGAAGGGTGGCTGGAGCCCATGTCGCTCGCCATGGACGCGGCCTCCGGCGTGAGCCCGGCGCGACACGCCCTCATCGAGAGGGAAGCGGCGAAGTCACTGCTCGGTGGCAGCGCCAACCCGGGAGCACTGCGGGCAGGGGATGTGCCCGGCGTGAGCGACCTGGGCGAGTCCTTCCGCGGTCCGCTGAAGGCCGCGGTGCCCGTCCTGCTCATCAGCGGCACCCTGGATGGGCGCACGAGCCCGGACAACGCGGAGGCCCTGCGCCCCGGGCTCTCCCAGAGCGCTCACCTGGTGCTGGTGGGTGCGGGACACGACGGCCTCTTCCAGTCGGACCCGCGCATCCTTGAGCGCATGAAGGCCTTCCTGAAGGGCGAAGCGCTCCGCGATGAGCGGCTGGAGATCAAGGCGAAGCCCTGACGTCAATCCCTATCGAGCACCGGTAGCGACGGCGCCTACGCCTCCAGCCGCTTGCGCAGCACTCCCAGGCGGCTGCGGCCCACCGGCAGTCGGGTGCCGTCCCGCAGTTCCACCGCGGTGCGCGAGCCCTCCGAGGCGACGAGCTCGCGGATGTCCGTCACGCGGACGAGATAGGAGCGGTGGACGCGGAGGAAGTCGGCGGGGAGCAGTTGCTCGAGCCGCTCCAGGCTCTTCTCGCTCAGCTCGGTGCCGCCTTCGCGCAGGACCAGCTCCGCGTAGTCTCCAGCGCCCTGGATGTACGCGACGGAGTCCAGGGGCACGAGGACCACGCCTCCGCCCTTTCTCACCGCGAGGGTGCGCATTGGGGTGGCCGCGCGGCTTCCCACGCGGGCGAGCGCGAGGGCGAGCCGCTCCGGCGTGTATGGCTTTGGCACGAAGTCCAGCACCCCCAGCTCGAAGGCGCGCAGCGCCTGGTCGGTGTTCGCGGAGACCACCACCGTCTGGAATGCGCCCGCGGCCGCCTCCGCGAGCAGCGCGAAGCCGTCCTCGCCCGAGAGGTTCAGGTCCAGCAGCAGCACGTCCACGTCGCGCTCGGCCAGCAGCGCGCGCGCCTCGTCCAGACTCGCGCACACGCGAGGGGGCGGGGCGCCCGGCCCCAGCCACTGCTCGCACAGCCGAGCGAGGCGTCGCGCCGCCAGCGGTTCGTCCTCCACGATGAGCAGCCTCACGCCGGCACCTCCACCCGCGTCATCCACCCATCCTCCGTGGGCCCGTCCTCGAGCCGCCACACACCGGGGAAGGCCTCCTCCAGGCGCGCGCGCAGGTAGCGCGAACCGGTGCCCTCACCGCCCCCCTGGCGCGTGCCCGTGCCCAGGGGGGCGAGGAAGACGTAGCGCCGCCGCGGCCGGGCGCCCTCGGCGACGAGGCTGCTCTGGAGCCGGAAGGTGTGGGGCGAGATGTAGCGGTTGTGGCTGAAGGCGTTCTCCAGCAGCGTGTGCAGCAGGGCAGGGGGGACGGGGGCCTCGAGGTCCACGCCCTCGGTCTCCAGGTGGAAGGCCGTGCCCTGCCGGCAGCCCATGACGTCCAGATGGGCGCGGCACAGCTCCAACTCGCGAGCGAGCGGAATGGTGCGCTCACCCGAGACGGCAAGCAGGTGCCGGTACACAGAACCCAGGGCCTCGATGAAGCGCACGGCCTGCGCGGGCTCTGTCTCCACCCACTCACTCAGCGCGCCCAGCGTGTTCATCAGGAAGTGCGGTTGCAGGCTGCGCTTGAGCAGCTCCAGTTGCAGGCGCTCCGCGGCGCGCGTCGCGCTCTCCAGCCGTTCCTGCTGGCGGCGCTGCTGCCGGGCATGTACCGCCGTGAGGCAGAGCAACAGCCCTCCGAAGGCGAGGAAGAAGCCGCGCTCGGGGAAGCCCCAGGGCTCCAACAGGTAGAGCGTCCCGGCGAAACCGAGCCCCGCCAGCGCGCCCAGGGCCCCCCACGGTTCCCCTCTGCGCCACGCGCGCACGGCGAGCGCCGTGGAGACGACGAGCGAGGCCCCGAGCGCGATGCTGTTCTTGCCATCGAAGCCCGGAACGAAGACGAGCGAGAGCAGCCCCAATCCGAGTCCCATCCACCGCAGCCAGCGGCGTGGCTCGCCGAAGGCCGCGTGCACGGTCGCTGGCAGCAGCGCCGCCACCGCCAGCACGGCCGCCGCCTGCAGTCGCAGCCGCACTGCGTGCTGTGGGTAGGGATAGTTGGCGAGCCCGCGCCACGCCTCCAGCAGGACGAGCGCCGCGGCGGCGAGGCACAGCACGCCGAGCAGCAGCGTGGCGAGCCCGCCGTGAGTGAGCCGCACGCGCGCGAGGTGGTAGAGCCCCATCAGCACCAGTGCGCCCAGCATGCAAAGGGCTGGCACCAGGCCGAGCATCCGCGTCCGAGCGAGGGACGCGGCCTCGCCCACCCGCAGGTCGTGGAGGGTGCCCACGGGCTGGAAGCCGAGCCGGTGCGCGGAGATGCGCATCGTCAGCACGTGAGGGCCCGGCGTGCTGAGCTCGGGCGGAAGCGGGAACAGGGCATCGATTCGTCCCGGCACCTCCTCCGCGGGCGTGCGCCCCACCTGACCGTTGCGCCCCAGGGGCCTGCCGTCCCACCAGGCCTCCCATGACCCGAGCACCGACAGGGAGAGGGCAGGCGTCGGGGCTCCGGCTTCACGCGGGGGCACCTCCACCTGCGTGCGCAGCCAGAAGGGGCCGCTCCCCTCATTCAACTGACTGCTCTCCACCGTGCGCCAGCCCCGCGTATCCCTAGCAAGCGCTGCTTCCGCGGGGAGGTCCTCCGCGTGCACCTGCACCTGTCCCTGTCGTGCGGAGGGCAGGGCGGCCGAGGCGGCGAGCGAGAGCGCGAGGCATCCCGCGAAGAGGGCGGACGACGTCATGGGCCTCAGCATACGTAGCGCGGCGCCGCCCCACGCGCACTCCGGCGACGCCGCGAGACGTTGGGCGACGCGCACCCCCACGCGCCGCGCCGGCCACCGCATCCTCTTCTCCGTATCCCCTTCGGAGGAACGCCCATGCGTGCCGTGCTCCTGCTCTGCCTCATCCTTCCGCTGTCCCTCGCCCAGGCCCAGAGCCTCCAGGTGCAGCCCCACACCTTCCAGGCCCTCACCGTGCCCGTCGTCGCGCTACCGCCGTTCGCCCAGGTCATCGAGCGCGAAGTGCCGGCCCTCATGAAAGAAGCCCGTATCCAAGGCGCGGCCGTGGGGCTGATTGTCGGAGGCAAGCTGGTCTACGCCAAGGGCTTCGGCTTCGCGGACCACGCGGGCAAGGTGCGAGTGACGCCCGACACGGTGTTCGTCGCTGCCTCGCTGGCCAAGCCGATCGCCAGTTGGGTGACGATGCGTCTGGCCGAGCAGGGGCGCGTGCAGTTGGACAAGCCGGTGGCCGATGTGCTGTCGCCGTGGCCGCTGGCGCAGAGCCCGTTCGACCCTCGCCTGATCACGATCCGCCGCCTGCTGTCGCACACCGCGGGCACGACCTTGGGCGGGTATCAGGGCTGGCTCGATTACAAGGAGCTGCCGAGCCTGGAGGAATCGCTGGCCGGCAAGACGAATGGACGCGGCGCGGTGGAGCTGTTCGCGCCGGTCGGTGTGAAGTTCCAGTACTCCGGCGGCGGCTACACCCTGATGCAGTTGGCCATCGAGCGGACCACGCAGCGCAAGTATTCGGACCTGGCGCGCGAGCTGGTGTTCCGGCCGCTGGGCATGAAACACAGCAGCGTCGCCATGACGCCGGAGGTGCTGGCCGGCGCAGCGCAGGGACACGGCGACGATGGCAGGCCGGTGCCGATGCGTTACTACGTCGAGCAGGCGCCTTCGACCCTGACCACCACCGTCCGCGACTTCGCCCGCTGGATGATTGCCGGCATGGCGAACACCGCCGGCGCGCATCCACTGAGCCAGGCGCAACTGGCCCAGATGTACACCCCCGCGGAGGTGAGCACGCCGCGCGCGCCCGATGAGGGGGTCTACGGCCTGGGGCACTTCATCGAACGCCTCGGCGACGGCAGCACCGCCGTCGGTCACGACGGACGCAACCAGGCCGGCTTCCGCGCCCATTTCTTGATGCGTCCGCACTCCGGCGACGGCATCGTCTTCTTCAGCAACTCCCGCAGCGGCCTGGCTTTGGACCGCGTCGTCTGCCTGTGGGGCGCCGACGTGGCCAAGGCCGATCCGGTGACGGCCTGCAAGAAATAGCGTTGCGTTCTACCGGGTGACCGAATGCGTGGCGCAGCCCGCGCAGGTGGGCTCCAGCGCCATCCCGCGGTGTATTTCCCCGTGTGGGGCCGGCTTCTGTCGAGCAGGAGAGGGGGGCCTGGGGGCTCGCCGTGCTCAGCGTTCGCCGGACTGAATTCCGGGTAGGCACAGGTGCTGCGGTTTGGGGGGCAACGATTCGCGCCAAATGGAGCGCCAACAAGTCCGTAGATGAAGATTGACAGAGCGGCCAGCATCAGCGGAGAACCTGGCGCTTCGCGTTTACTCCGCCCGTATCGGGCACCCTCACCCGGAAATTTCATGTCATATTTGTTTTCGAGATGGCTCGCAGTGCCATCTGCCGTATTGCGCGCTGGATTGGTGCTTGGACTGGCCGCGAGCACCCTCGCCGCTTGTCGCGACAACGAGCCGCGCGGCATCCCGCCAGTGACCCGCAACATCACCCTTGAGACGGTGGAAGACACGCCCCTCGACATGCGCCTGCCGGCCACCGGCAACGAGGCACTCACTTTCACCCTCGTCGACGCACCGGACCACGGCACATTGAGTGATATCAGCGCCAGTGGCTCCATCACCTACACCCCCGGCGCCAATTACAATGGCGAAGACGCGCTCGTCTTTCGTGCCACCAACCGCCAGGGCCAAAGCGCCCAGGGCACGGTGACCATCACCATCACCCCGGTGAACGACACGCCCACGCTCTCCTCGTTGGCCAACCAGACCCTCGCCGAGGACAGCTCGACCGGTGACCTGGCCTTCACCCTGGGCGACGTGGAGACCACCGCCGACGGCCTCACGGTCACCGCGACGTCCTCCAACACCGCCCTGGTGCCCGACGCCCCCGCGAACCTCGTCTTCGGAGGCTCCAGCACCAGCCGCACCCTCAAGCTGGTTCCCGTCGCCAACGCCAGCGGTACCACCACCATCACCCTCTCGGTGAGCGACGGCTCCGCCACCGCCTCCACCACCTTCACGGTCGACGTCACCGTGGTGAACGACCTCCCTGCCATTTCCCCCATGGCCAACCAGAGCATCGCTGCTGGTGGCTCGACCGGCGACCTGGCCCTCACCGTGGGCGACGTGGAGACCGCCGCCGACAGCCTCACGGTCATCGCCACGTCCTCCAATGCCGACCTGGTGCCCAACGACCCTGGCCATCTCATTCTTGGCGGTTCCGGCTCCAGCCGCACCCTCAACGTCGTCCCTGTCGCCAGCGCCAGCGGATCCACCGCCATCACCCTCTCGGTGAGTGACGGCGCCGCTACCACCTCCACCACCTTCACGGTCGACGTCACCGGTCTTGCGAGCCTCTACTGGGTCACGAACACCGGCTCACTGTGGAGGGTTGACGTGAACGGCACGAATGCCATTGAACTCAAGACTGGCATCAGCGGGGCCGCTTCCGTCGCTACCGACCCGGTCACCCGTACCCTCTTCTACACGAGCGGCAGCGCCATCGTTCGAGTGGACAGTGATGGGGCGAATCCGGTCGATGTCGTGGCGGACGGAGGCTACCCCAGCGCGCTGGCAGTCGATTCGACGAACCGCAAGCTGTACTGGTCCGATTTCAACGGAGAACGGATCATGCGCGCCGAGCTGGACGGTAGCAATCCAACGCAGGTCGTCGGCGGCATCGATAGCCCGTCTGCCCTCGCGTTCGATGTCCCGAGTGGCAAGGTGTATGTGATTACCTATAACAACACCAAGCTCGTGCGATTCAATCTCGATGGGACCAACCTGGAGACCCTCGCTTCAAACCTGGGCGGCCTGGGGGTGGGCCTGGCGGTCGACCCGAGCGGCGGGAAGGTGTACTACTCGACCCGCGGCAACAGTATCTATGTCTCCAACCTGGACGGTTCCAACGGCACCGCCCTGGTGACCAACCAGACCTCAGTGTACGGGATTGCCATCGATGCCACGGCCGGGCGGCTGTATTGGGTGGATTGGCTGGGTGGATTGCTCCGGAGCGCAAATCTGGCCGACGGCAGCAATATCCAGGACGTAAACTCGGGCAGCAGCAGGAACTTGGGTCTGGCCTGGATGCCTGCGCCGTAGCCAGGAGCAGGCGGCACTTCGCGTCCAGGGGCTTCAACGGAAGTCAGGCCCATTGACGACGTGAGCGTCCGGCTGGAGTGAGGAGGGTGGTCCCACCCTCTTCATGTACCTTCCTCATGGAGAGGCGTGAGGTGCACGGCCTGGGGCGTGGAGCCAAGGTGATAGAGCTGCCGGAAGTCTTCGGGCTCCACCACCGATACGAGCGCCGAGCCCCGTAGAGTCTCGGCTCCTCCATCGATGGCCTCACGGACCTGTGCCTGTTGCGCCACCCTGCCTGTCTTCGCAGGAGGGACGCGGTGTATCCACAAAGGCAGAGAGGCGCTGAAACGTCTGGTCCGGGCGTAAGGCCGACCTCTGTCGAGCTGGAGGGGAGGGCCTGGGGGCTCGCCGTGCTCATCGTTCACTGGCATGACGCGCGTTTTGACGCACCCATGACGCAGCGACCGAATCTTGGGGAGGCACAGCGGGAACTCGATGCGAAACACGGCGACGCTCGCGGCGTGTGGGTCGGTCACTCGCCGCGAGCCTGCCGCGCCGCGGCTACGCCTTGCCGGGCTTTTCGCCGAGCCGCTTTGCTCGCTCCTCGGCCTCGCCCGGCACGTCGAACTCCGTCGGGTCGAACAGCGGCCGGAGCTCGACCTCCCACTCCTCGCCGTCTTGCACGAGGAGGCCGAACGGCGCGCGCTTGGCCCACTCGATTGCCTCGGCGAACGTCTTGACTTCGAGCAGGCTGTAGCCGGCGATCAGCTCCTTGGCTTCGGCGAACGGGCCATCGATCACCTTGCACTGGCTCTTGCTGTACCGCAGGAGCGCGCCGTGGCTCATCGGAGTGAGGCCGCCGAGATCGAGCAGCACGCCGGCCTTCCGCAACTCCTCGTTGAAGTTGTGCATCGCGACCAGCGCCTCTTCGGTCGGCTTCTGGCCCGCATCGGCTTGCTTGTTCGCCTTCACCATCATCATGACCTTCATCGCGTGTCTCCTTGCTGCTCGGTAGGTGTCCGCGAGGGCGACGAACAGGGCGCAGACGGATCGACAACCGCGATGCGGATTCTTGCTGCGAGGGAGGGAAGACGTAACGCCCAGGTACTACTCGGGCGTCAAACTTCCCCAGCTTGGTCCGATTGTACGAGCGCTAAAGCTCACCTGTACCGCACCGGATTGTTGAGACACCAGGTTGGTCGTAATCAGGCCGCGTGCTTCGACTGCATCAGCTCGCGCCGAGCCTGACTCGGCGAGAGGGAGTGGTGGCGCTCCAGCGTAACCGTCCGGCCAATGACGTGTGGGGGCCCTTGCAGGTAGGCCCCGGCCGTTGACATCGACGACCCAGCGGTAGCGTCCGAGCCTTTCCTTGGACTCAACGCCGGGACGCGCGATGCGGGCGGCAATGCCGCGCAGGCGAAGTCCGCTCCTGTTCTTCCTGGAGGCGTAGGCCTTGTCGGTATGGAGTTTCCCTGGGCGGAAGCGGCGCTGCCCCGAAGGCATCCGCACTGCGGGCACGGAGTCGACGAGGGGGAAGAGTTCGTGCGTGTCGTGCACATTGGCGGCTGTCACCGACTCGGTCAGCGGCATGCCGTGGCCCTCTACGAGAAGATGATGCTTGCTACCCGCCTTCGCTCTATCCGTCGGGCTTGGGCCCGTGAGGGCCCCCTTTTTGAGGCCCGCACGGACGAGGAGTCGATGGCGGCGCGGGAGAAGTCCACCTTGTCGCGCAGGCCCAATTCATCCAGGCGCTCCTGGAGGTTTTCCCACACGCCCGCGCGGGTCTATTCCTCCAGCCTGCGCCAGGCCGTCATGCCCGACAGGCCGAATGTTTCGCGAGCAGCAGCAGCTCCAGCTTCTCGATTCTCCCGTTGAGTCCGAAGCGGAGCGCCAGCGGGCGAGTCTCCTGGAGGTTGTCGACGAGCGTCCGGTCCCGCATGAGGCCGACCACGACCGCCTGCGAGGCGATGAGGTGCTGGACGAAGGTGTCGATGGCTGCAGGCGAGACCTCTTCTCGGGCCGTCCGGATGTCGAGCCGGCGGCGCTCCTTCCAGACAGCGGTCGCTGTCTGCCGCTGGAAGTCCGTATTCGTTCGACGAATCGCGTGGAGTATCGCCCGCGATGGGGTCTGGTTTCTGCGCGCAGTGCGCAGCAGATCCGGGTGATGGATTGGATGGTGTCGAGTTACTGCGCGCCGATACCCACCGGGGATGGGGCATTGCGTCGATGGCTCGGGCTGCTGCGCGCTGGGCGCGCTTTTCGTAGAGTCCCACGCCATGGGCCTCCTCACCTTCGGTCTCAATGTGACTTTGGACGGGTGCATCGATCACACCCAGGGGATCGTGGACGACGAGCTGCACGACTATTGGAGGCAGCTCATGGAGCAGAGCGGGGCGATGCTCTTCGGGCGCAACACCTACGAGCTGATGGAGGGAGCCTGGCCCGCGGTGGCACGCGACGAGAAGGCGCCGCGCGCGATGCGCGAGTGGGCACAGAAGCTTGAGGCGAAGGCGAAGTACGTCGTGTCGGGCTCGCGGAGCGACTTTCCGTGGCAGAACACGATCAAGGTGGAGGGTGACCTTCGCGAGGCGATCTCAGCGCTGAAAGCGAAGACCGAGCGGGGTGTCCTCGTCGGAGCGCCCAAGCTCGCGGCTGCGCTCGAGGAGTTGGGGCTCATCGACGAGTACCGCATCGTTGTTCATCCCATCATCAGTGGCCGCGGGCCGACGTTGTTTCATGGCCTGTCGAGTGCGCGGCAGCTCGAGCTCCTATCGACGCAGCGGTTCAAATCCGGCGTGCAGGCGCTCCACTTCCGTCGCAAAGCGGGATGAGCGTGGAAGGACCCGAGCGCTTCACCGGCGGCTGCCTGTGCGGCAGCGTCTGCATCGGCGCGTCGGGGTGGGGTTGCTGAGCTCCAGCCTGCAGGCGCTGAGTGGCGCGTGCGGTGGTTGCATGGGACGGCGGACCTCAACCGCCAGGGCAACGGCACGGCCACGGTGCGGGCGCCGACTCCGAGGCTGTACCGCGCGACGCGCTCGGTGCCCGTCTTCATCGACGAGTACAAGCCCTACGACATGCAGCGCCAGCGGCTCAACACGCTGCACCGCTACCTGCGCCGCCTCTACCGCGGCGAGACCGAGGAGCGCGGGCGCCCGGACCTCAAGGTGAACAGCTACCACCTCCAGGCGCCGGTCTGCGTCGCCGGCGAGACGCGGCCCACCGAGGCGGCGCTGCTCGAGCGCATCCTGACGTCGAACCCCGAGAAGACGACGCTCAAGGAGAAGTCCGCGTACCAGGAGGCGCACCGCGAGCTGCGCTCGGTGGACCTCGTGCTCTTCGCGCCGCGGTACATCCAGTTCTGCCTCGGGCGCAACTTCGACGCCGACCTCGAGGTGGCGCGCGGCGTGGCCAAGGCGCTCCTCGTCGGCCGCAAGGTGCCCGTCCGCATCGCCGAGAACCTCACCGTGATGTTGCTCGGCGTGCACCTCTTCGAGGAGTTCGCCAAGCACTGCGGCTGCGAGCTGCCCGATGACCTCGGCGTCGAGGCGGCCGTCAACGCGGTGCTCGACGACGTGCTGGAGACCGATCACGGGGTGAAGAACGCGCTCGACCACTTCCTCGAGATGCTCGGCGTGATGGCCGTCCAGGGGCTCCTCAAGCACAGAGTGCATTACGCGTTCGACAGCGGACGCCTCGCGCTGCACCTTGAGAGCGCGTACGACGCCTTCCGCGCGCACTGCAAGCGCATCGACTACGAGGGCGAGGTCGTCGATCTGAAGGCGCTGCGTCGCCTGGTGCTCGAGAGCAAGAAGCAGGGTGGCTTCGTCGCCTCGGAGAGCGAGCGCGTGCACTTCGACGGCGGCCGCCGGCGCGCGGTGCTCGTCGATCTCGACAAGACCAAGGTAGTCACCGCCGACGACTTCCCGACGTCCGATGAAGGTGGTGGCAGCGGGTTCCGCGAGAGCTTCAGGTCTCGGTGGAACGACTCGTAAGGCGGAGGGAGTCGATCGTGCTCGATTGTTCAGCCACCGTTAACGGGCCGTAAACGACGCGCCGTCTACCGCGCGTCCGTCATCGACGTAGAACCTATGTCGAACCCCGCGGGCGCTCGGCTCAAGGGACGAGGGAATCGTCATGCGAACTGTGTCATCGATCGTCGCTGCCGCAATGCTCGGGCCTCTTGCTTGTCAGGCTGGGCCGACGGCTCCAACGCAACGAGATTCGGGGGTGACCACGTCGCCTGCTCCCAGCTCGAATGCACCGGTGGATTCAGGCGTCTCCACTCAAACTGATCTCATGCACATCAAGTTCACGATCGACGGAGCGACCGTAGAGGCGGTGCTGGAGGACAACCCCACGGCGCGCGACTTCGCGTCGATGCTCCCGATGACGGCCAAATTTGAGGACTTCCACTCCACGGAGAAGATTTCCTACCTCTCTCGGAAGCTGTCGACCGAGGGAGCCACGGCCGACTACGAAGCCAACGTTTGGGACATCACGTACTACGTCCCTTGGGGCAACCTGGCGATCTTCTATCGCGAGTATCGCCCTTCGCGTGACTTGATAAAGCTCGGCAGGATCACCACCGGTCGCGAGGCGCTGCTGCGGTCGAGCTCGTTCACTGCGACGATCGAAAGTGTCGAGAAGTAGCGCCGCCTACGGCTGGAGCAGTGACGGCGCGGATGGACAGGACAGGTTGCTCAAGCCTCACAACGACCTGTAGCTACCGGAAATTCGCGTCCAGTGCTGCGTCAACGAACGCGTCATTGCATGCACGGTACTGCGAATGGGACCCGAAGAGTGTAGGGACTCCAGGGCATGCGGGTGCTGGAAGGGGGGCGAGGGGCGTGACTGTCTCTAGGGCGCCAGGCGGCGCGTGACAGGGCGTGGCAGAATTCTGGCCTGCCAGCTACGGTCGGCAAGAATGGCAAGATGCGGGTCTTCGTGAAGGCGCTGGTCGAGACGATGCGCTCGGCCCTGCGGGGCCGTTCGGAACTGGCGCTGGAGAACCTGGCTCTTCGCCAGCAACTCGCAGTCTTCCGTGAGAAGCGCCCATCCCCGAGGCTTGCCCGGGGCGACCGCCTCTTCTGGGTCGTTCTCCGACGCCTCTGGCAGGGGTGGCGGAGGTCACTGTGCCTGGTGCAGCCGGCGACAGTGGTGAAGTGGCATCGGATGGGCTTTCGGCTCTTCTGGCGCTGGAAGTCTCGGCGTCGGGTGGGACGTCCTCGGGCAACCCTGGAACTGAGGGCGTTGATTCGGCGCATGGCCGAAACCAACCCGACCTGGGGTGCCCCGCGCATTCACGGGGAGTTGCTGAAGTTAGGGATGGAGGTAAGCCAGACAACGGTCGCCCGGTACATGCCCAGACCGGGAAGGGGAACGCCGAAACCGTCGCCAACATGGCGGAACTTTTTGCGCTTGCATCTGGCGGAGTCCGCGGGGATGGACTTCTTTGTCATTCCGACTGCGACGTTTGGAGTGCTGTAGGGATTTGTGGTTGTGAGTCACCGAGACAGGCGAATCCTTCACCTCAATGTGACAGCGCACCCGACGGAAGAATGGACGAAGCAGCAGATGTGAGAGGTCTTTCCCTGGACCAGTGCTCCGAGGTACTTGCACCGAGATAGGGACAAGCTCTACTCGGAGGGTGTTCGCGCCACGCTTACCCATTTGGGGATTCGCGAGTTGCCGAGTGCAGCACGGTGTCCGTGGCAGAATCCCTATGCGGAGAGAGTCATCGGCTCGATACGTAGGGAGTTGCTGGACCATGTCGTCGTCCTGAACGAAGCCCACTCTCGGCGCCTGCTGCGCGAGTACCAGCGCTACTACAATGCGAGCCGGACGCACCTGTCGCTCGGGAAAGATGCGCCCGATACGCGTGAGGTGCAGGGCCCGGAGCACGGAGCCAAGGTGATAGAGCTACGGGAAGTCTTCGGGCTCCACCACCGGTACGAGCGCCGCGCTGCGTAGAGTCTCGGTCCTTCCAAGAACACCCTCGTAGACCCGCGCGTGCTGCACCAGGCTACCTGCGTTCGCAGGAGGGGCGGGGAGTGCCCACACGCAGGTAGCGCGAGGTGTTGAGGCGTCTGCGCCGGGCGTAATTCCGACCTCTGTCAAGCGGAAGGGAGGACCCAGCGGCTCGTCATGCGAATCGCTCACGTCATGACGCGCGTTTTGACGCACTCATGACGCAGCGACTGAATTTTGGGTAGGCACACCGGTGCTCATGCTCCGGTCTGCGGGTGTGCCTGGGCTTCAGGCGGGACGCCGTGTGTACGACCGCGTGAACGGCGGCGCCGAGCGCGAGCTCCCAGCTCGGAACAGCAAGGCCGGCCATGGGGACGTGCCCCACGACCGGCCTTGCTCCTCGGCGTGTCGACGCGGTCCTACCGTAGGGGCACGCGCTTGAGCCTGAAGGGCGAGGGGCTCTCGCTCATCGTGAAGTAGCTCGCGCCGTTGGCCTCGTACTCGATCGCCTCACCCTGGCCCTCGGAGGTGTCGGTCAGCGTGACGGGCGTCGCGAAGACGGCCGACTCGAAGCCAAGTCCCGGCGTCGCACGGAACTCGTAGACAGTGCGGTAGGTGCGAAGGAGGAAGCGATCCGCGCATGGGTGGATCGCCGCCGCGGTCGCGGCCGAGAAGTTGTCGTCTCCGTTCAGCGGCAGCTGGATCGTGTGGACGTGGATCAGCGTGGCCTGCACGCCCGGCGTCAGCGGCTGGGGGAATTTGTACACGCCGCTCTGCCCCGTGCCCCCGTTCTTGGTGACGACGTAGATGTCCCCGGTGGTGGGGTGCACCATCAGCGACTCCGCGTCCTTCGCGCCGTCCGGATAGACGAACGGGAAGGCCTCGGCGACGAGCCCCCCCGAGGTCTGGCCGTTGGCGAGATCCGGCTCGGGCACGCGGTAGATCGTGAACGACGTGGGGCTGCCACCCGGAGGGAAGTTGGCGCTCCACTTCCCGATGTCACCGATGAAGATGCACGAGCCGCTCGGGCAGGGCCCGGTTGCGAGGTCCTCCCAGTCGGCCGGCGTCACGTTGGTCACGTTGAACGTGCCGATCGTGCTCGCGTTGAGGGGGTTGATCGCGACGATCGCGGTGGTGTCCTCGTTGTGCACGTAGATCGCGTTGCCGACCACGCGGCTCGCGGCCAGGCCCGAGGGCTCCACGATTTCCGGCGCGGTCACGGTGCCCTGGAGCGTGAAGGTGCTCGCGTACGTGTCGCCGACCATGCAACTGGGGGCGTTGGCGGCGCGCAGGACGATCACGTGCGCGGTGTTGGTCTGCACGAACGCGGAGCTGCCGGAGAGGCCCGTCTGGAGGCCCGGCGCGGTGAGCGACCGGTAGGCCGCATTGAAGAGCAGTCCATTGGTGTGACCCAGGCACGCATCGAAGGCCTCGGTGAAGCCGAGCGGCGGCTCGATGCCGGTGGCAGGGCAGGTGGCGTCCGGCCAGACCTGTGAGCCGTACCAGACGGCGAGGCCACCCGCGCTGCCGGTCACCACGTCGGGCACGGTGAGCGACGCGGAGTCGCCGTTCTTCTGGCCTGCGTGCACGTCGATTGGCTGGATCGGATCGACGCCGCTGAAGGCCTCCACGCTCCCCGCCATGTGGGTGGTCGCGTCCAGTCCGAACGCGTAGCTCGCGGGCTCGGAGGCGCCCGCGACGCGGTAGAAGATCCAGGTGCGGATGGCCCAGGCGCTCTGCTCCGAGCGCAGGAACGTCCAGCCGGCGGGCGGCGTGACGGTCGCGGAGATGTTGTTGCGCACGGTCACCCGCGCGATGAGCGCGTCGTTGGCCTCGGTCCCCGACGGCTTGGGGATCGACAGCGAAGCGATCGACAGGCCACTGTGGCGTGAGCTCCCACGCAACGCGACCCCCGAGGACGGTGCGACCTCGGCGCGGCGAAGGGCGACGACCTGCGCGACGTTGGTCTCGGCGAACGTCGAGCTCCCGTTGAACGGTCCCTGGATGCCGGCACCGGCGAGGGGCATGAAGGCGGCGTTGAAGACGAGGCCCTGGGACGAGGACACCAAGCAGGTGTCGTAGGTCTCGGCGAAGCCCACGGGGGGCTCGATCGCCGGGGTCGGACACGCGGCGCCGGTCCACGCCTGCGCGCCGAACCAGACGGCAGCCCCGCCCGCGGTCGAGGTGCTCAGCTGCGGCGTCGTGAAGGCCGTCGAGCCGCTGTTGCTCTTGCCGGCGTGCGTGTCGATCGGGTTGGCCGGATTGACGCCGGCATACGCCACGAGGTTGCCGACGAGGTTGCTCGCGATGGAACTCTGGAACGTGTGGCTCGCGGGCTCGCTGGCGGTGGCGACGCGGACGAAGACCCAGCCGCGGATGCTCCAGGTGCTCATGTCGGTGCGCACCAGCGTCCAACCCGCAGGCGGGGTGAGCTCGGCGCCGATCTGGTTCCGGTTCGCAAGGTGCGCCAGCAGCACGTTACCGGCGGCGACGCCCGTAGGGGTCGAGAGGGTCAGGCTGGTGACCGTCTTGCCGCTCGCGTGCGTGGTGCCGACGAGGGTGATCTCCCCGGTGGCCGGCGGCTGGAGGGGACGCAGCACCACCGCGTGCGTGATGTTGGTGTTGGGGAGCGTGGAGCTGCCGGTGAAGGCGGGCTGGGCACCTGCGGCCCCGAGCTCCGAGGTGGCGGCGCTGTGCAGCACGCCGAGCGACGACGAGACGAGGCAGGTGTCGAGCTGCTCGGTGAAGCCCGTCGGAGGGGTGTGGACCGCGGGGCACGCGGCGCCTCCCCAGACCTGGGCCGAGAACCACACTGCGAGGCCGTTCGCGGACGACGTGGTGGCGACGGGCAGCGCGAGGCTCGCGCTGTTGCCATTCTTCTGGCCCACGTGCACGTCGATCGGCTGGAGCGGATCCGCGCCTGACACCGCGACCAGGGTGGCCGCCATGGAGCTGGCGAGGTCGAGGGTGAAGGTGTGACTGCTCGGCTCGGCTGTGCTGGCCACGCGGAGGAAGAGCCAGGACTTGATGGCCGAGGCGCTCTGCTCGGAGCGCAGCAGCGTCCAGCCAGCGGGTGGGGTGGCGACGGCGGTGACGGCCTCGCGATTGCTCAGCTGCATCACCAGCACATCTCCGGCGGCCGTACCGACGGGGGTGGGGATGGAGAGGGTGGTGGTGGCCAGGCCGCTCGCGCTGGTGGTTCCTCGCACGGAGAGCGTGGAGAGGCCCTGGGCCGTCGTCGCATCCTGTACGTCGTCGGGCTGCGCGAGCTCAGTCGTTCCACAGGCGGCCATCAGTAGGGCGGCCGCGAGCCACAGACTTCGGAATGGGGTCATGGGGTTTCGATCGGGTGTCGACTCACTGGACTGGAGGTCCGGGAATCGGCCATGTGAAGGGCCCCGAAGTGCGAAGCGCAATCGACTGTCATGACACGGGAAAGCTGCCGTGAAATGGTTGGGATCGTCGGGTGTCATCGAAAGAAGGTGGCAGTCCTGTCCATGCGGTCACGCGGAGTACTTGGAGAACGCGAAGCCCAAAGATATCTGCGCACGGTGCAAGGGCCGAAGGGTGGTCGGCACCCCGCGGGGTGAGCCTCCAGGCAAGCCTCGTGACCGTGGCTGTGACCGGCTCGTGACGTCAGCAGAACGGTGCTGACATCCGCGGAGTCTTGGCGCTCTCGGAGGCTCTTGGGGCGCTCCGGACCGGAGTGCCGTCCACCTCGCGTGGCAGGCAAACACCCCCCGTGAAACGGTGGCGGAGGCGGCTGATCCGAGGCTTCCGACGGGTGTAGCTACCGGAAATTCGCGTCCAGTGCTGCGTCAACGAACGCGTCAGTGCATGAACGGTACTGCGAATGGGACCCGAAGAGTGTAGGGACTCCAGGACATGCGGGTGCTGGAAGGGGGGCGGTGGGGGGCGTGACTGTCTCTAAGGTGCCAGGTGGCGCGTGACAGGGCGTGGCAGAATTCTGGCCTGCCAGCTACGGTCGGCAAGAATGGCAAGATGCGGGTCTTCGTGAAGGCGCTGGTCGAGACGATGCGCTCGGCCCTGCGGAGCCGTTCGGAACTGGCGCTGGAGAACCTGGCTCTTCGCCAGCAACTCGCAGTCTTCCGTGAGAAGCGCCCATCCCCGAGGCTTGCCCGGGGCGACCGCCTCTTCTGGGTCGTTCTCCAACGCCTCTGGCAGGGGTGGCGGAGGTCACTGTTCCTGGTGCAGCCGGCGACAGTGGTGAAGTGGCATCGGATGGGCTTTCGGCTCTTCTGGCGCTGGAAGTCTCGGCGTCGGGTGGGACGTTCCTCGGGCAACCCTGGAACTGAGGGCGTTGATTCGGCGCATGGCCGAAACCAACCCGACCTGGGGTGCCCCGCGCATTCACGGGGAGTTGCTGAAGTTGGGGATGGAGGTAAGCCAGACAACGGTCGCCCGGTACATGCCCAGACCGGGAAGGGGAGCGCCGAAACCGTCACCATCATGGCGGAACTTCTTGCGCTTGCATCTGTCGGAGTCTGCGGGGATGGACTTCTTTGTCATTCCGACTGCGACGTTTGGAGTGCTGTCGGGATTTGTGGTTGTGAGTCACCGAGACAGGCGAATCCTCTACCTCAATGTGACAGCGCACCCGACGGAAGAATGGACGAAGCAGCAGTTGCGAGAGGCCTTTCCCTGGACCAGTGCTCCGAGGTACTTGCACCGAGATAGGGACAAGCTCTACTCGGAGGGCGTTCGCGCCACGCTTACCCATTTGGGGATTCGCGAGGTGCCGAGTGCAGCACGGTGTCCGTGGCAGAATCCCTATGCGGAGAGAGTCATCGGCTCGATACGTAGGGAGCTGCTGGACCATGTCGTCGTCCTGAACGAAGCCCACGCCCGGCGCCTGCTGCGCGAGTACCAGCGCTACTACAATGCGAGCCGGACGCACCTGTCGCTCGGGAAAGATGCGCCCGAGACGCGTGCGGTGCAGGGCCCAGAGCATGGAGCCAAGGTGATAGAACTACGGGAAGTCTTCGGGCTCCACCACAGGTACGAGCGCCGCGCTGCGTAGAGTCTCGGTCTTTCCAACAACATCCTCGTAGACCCGCGCGTGCTGCACCAGCCTACCTGTGTTCGCAGGAAGGGCGGGGAGTGTCCACACGCAGGCAGAGAGGTGTTGAGGCGTCTGGGCCGGGCGTAGCTCCGACCTCTATCAAACGGAAGGGAGGACCAGCGGCTCGTCATGCGCATCGCTCACGTCATGACGCGCGTTTTGACGCAGCCTTGACGTACTCATGACGCAGCGACTGAATTTTGGGTAGGCACAGCCTGGCAGTATCGGCTGGCGCGCGGCCCAAGGCGAGGTGCGCCGTGTTGGGGACATGGCCGTAGGCGCAAGTCGACCAGCGTCAGCCGAACTGTGCCCACGCCTCTTGGGTATGACGGCGTTTTTCGTCGTGGTGATGGCGGCATTGGCGCATCGCTCGCCTTGACGCACTGCCGAATGTTGCCTTGATGCACCCATGGCGCAGTGACCATTTGGGGTAGGCACAAAGGGCAGCCGAGAGATGCTGGTGTCGGAATTTTGTTTTAATTTCGCAAGTGGGTGGCTACGTGAATAAAAGGCTTCGAACTAGGTCTATGCAATCCTCGTAGATGTGACATAGGCTTGTAAGGCCTTGGGCCGAGAATGGAGGCAGAAGCACGGCATCTCCTTCTTGGAGTTTCGCATGGACTAAGGCGTTTCGGACGTAATACACAAGCGGGGCTCGGCATTTGTCTGGAGGGTAGACGATAGTGGGATCGTCTAACCACTTCCCAATGGATTGATAGCCTTCACGGCGAGGTCTGTGCCCGGCGCCGAATAGTGAGTCCCAATCAGAGCGCGAGAATCGGGTGAATGACACGGTGCTTCGGTCAAAGACTTTGCGTAAGGTGTCGAGTTCGCTGGTGCTCTGGATGTTCCGCAGGAGCGCTAGGACCTTTGATATTGAAGCGCTTGCGACGTCTTGCTGAGTCGAGCGCGCGAATTCGATCTCAAATGCCTTGTATATTCTGATGAATGCTGTGTCTGGTCCGTCCACTGTCTGGAGCGCTGAGACAAAGGCGTCGCGAGCCTCCGACGTAGCGCTGGATGCAATTCTAAGCAGGGGGGCAGAGTTGAGTTGAGTGAAGGGCTGTCTCCATGCATGGGGATATCGAGGCGCATAGCCAGCAAGCGCAAGACGCTCGCGAACGGCATGAGGGCTTGATGAGCAGGCGACAGGACCCCAAAGGGGTAAAAGAGATGCCCAGTCAAAGCCAATTATTGCGGCGGGTTCTGGCTGCCATAGCGCCACTGCCAATAGCAGGGGAGGACAGGTGTCTAGGCTGGGAGGGGTGTTCAGTGTTCCGAAGTCTCCAGTGAAAACCCATGTGCCCTGATCGGCCCAATGGATTACTCCGTGCTCGATTTGTGCGCTGTCGTGTTTCTTGAGTCTGGTGAGCGTGAGTTGGCTTCCCTGGAATTCAATGTCTGCCGAGGTGTTGCTGTGTGTGGTTATTTTTGTGTTTATGAGAAGGTCGTCAAGATCGTGATTGATGCAGTGCGGGATTGTATGGGCGCCGATCTGGATGCCAGTGGGATCGGCATGAATGTCTGTTGGTTTGAGGTCAAGGGCCGATGCGAGGTTTGAGAAAAATTCGGAGCGAACGGACATGGTTGGTCAGGTTGCCTGAAACCAGCACTGGTCAAACGGGGTGAGTCCCTCAGATCTGAAAAACTCCTGGAATCCTCGAAATACCAATGTTCGTGTCTGTTCTCCGACATTGTCTTTCCGCTTGAATCCGGACTGGATTTTCTCGTGACGAGCGAGAGCTAGTGGGTCGCTGCTGCTGGTTTGAGCTGACTCTTCGAGTAGCTTGAAGAGGCGTTCCTTAGCGGTCTTTAGGACCTCAGGTTTGTAGTTCAGACACCAGGAGTAGGCGGCAGCTAACCCTAGGTGAAAGGTGTCGCGTGTGAGCAGTGTTCGGGCGGAGGGTATCATGTCGCCGTTCACGTCGGTTTGCGACTCTTCGTAAAGGGTCCATAGTCGCTTGTCGAACTCGATTAAAAAGCCAATGTAGTCAATGAATGCCTCGGTGGGATCTCTTTCATTGTCTTGAGAGTCTGTTCCAACTGTGCGGCCATAAGTCTCCAGTGCGTCGATTTTTGTAAGCTCTTCAACCACCTCGTTTCTGAGGTCGATGTGTGGTGACTTTTGGATGAACGCTTGAAGCGCAGTGGCGAGAAGGGAAAACTGATACTGCCCGGGTTCGCTGCGACGGCTTGCGTCCTTCTCTCTGTATATTGCTATCGAAGATCCATAACGTTCGGTTAACGTGTCGCATAATGCATTGCTTACCACTTCAATCTGGTGGCGCAGGCTCATGGGCTTTTGACCAGCGTTCAATAGAATCATTCGGTATGTTAGCGCTGGTAAGGTGATGTCGGGCCAGAGTTCCACGCGAAAGGGGCGTTTGTTGAATCGTTCCTGGCTTTGTTCGTCGGGTAGTGATTTCAGGACATGCTGAATTGCGTTTGTTCGCTGAAGGCCGTCGACGATGTAGATGTTCGCTGGTGGTGTTTTTGATAGGGCCTCAGTGAAGCCAGCGTCGTCGATGCTCTTGGGGATTGGTATGGTGTTTAATTTTGCCGCGAGGACAGGGGCGGGGATGAGGCAGCCCTTTGCTAAGTCGTCTCTTAGGCGTTCGTATGGCTTGAAGCCTTTGACGATGGTTCGCTGAATTGAGAGATTCTCTTCTGCGCCCGAAATAAGGCGTATGTAGTCTGCGATGGTCATTTCTACGAGTACGCTGGTTGCGTTGATGCGTTCATCTTTGAGGATGCTGACGATGTGCATGGGCTTTTTGGGAGGGCTTGGTTGGGGGGGCTGTTGAGGTGAGTCGATGCGTGTCCCCGATAGGCGCAGTCGCGTGCGATTGTTGCGTCGGAGCATAGCGCAAGTTCAGGAGTCAAACCTTGGGCGAGGGGAATCCAGCGGAACGCGGCACTCATGCTCACTACGAACGGCCCCAACCAATCGCTGTGAGACTGCTCGAAGAAGGCAGCCCAGCGATTTAGAGGTAGGACTGGGCATATGGGTAGCTCCCGGGTCGGCCAACCGGATTGCGACTCCTGATCGACCAGAGCTGGTCGCATGCGGCCGGTTGCCTTTCACTCGCGCGCGGTGGGAGGGGCAAGGGCGCAGAACCGTTCAGATTTCGGCGTAGCCTATGCTTGACGCTTCTGTGCACGGGGGGCCGCGGCTGATCGTGACTGTGATCCGAAGGGTGACCCGCAAGCGATCCATTAAGGAGGCCCATCACGCTGCTCCGAGGGTGCCGAGCATGGGCGCGCTTCAGTTTGCGCCGCACTCCAGCGCGGGGCCTTGCAGGTTTCGAGCGAAAGGAGGCGAATGTGGGCGTTCTCAGCGCAGGCTCGAAGCTCTCGGCGCGACTTTCTCTGGAACGGGCTGACAGCAGGACCAGCAACTTCGCGGGCGCTTGCGAGCGCCGGTGACGGGGACTGGCGCTGCACGGATCAGCAGCCTGCCGCGACCGCCCTCACCACGAGTATGAGCCGAGGCGGCCCACGTCAGCCTTGCGTCGCCCTCTCGGGGACCAGTAAAGCAGGTAAGAGACGAAACCAGAAAGTAGAGAGAGACGCCTTCCCAGAAACCTCAAAGCGGAAAGAGCGGGTCTCCAGGGGAATGTTGTTAACCGCCTCCCTAAGAGTTAACAGCACCTGTTAACCACTCTCGGCCTCTCTCTCCCCAAAACGGGCGAAAGAGCGCTCCAGAGAGCCCAATCGGCGGCGGAGGAGAGGGGGCATCTCGCTCTGCGGGGTTGAGAGCCGAGAGGGCCCTCTTCAGCACCGCGAGCCAGAATCCCTTGGGATTCAGCGGCTTAAGCATGAAGGCCCCGCGATGTTCATCGCGAGGCCCGTGTTAAACAAAAAGGCCCTGCCAGTTGGCAGGGCCTTCTATTCAGCTCCCCGACGTGGACTCGAACCACGGACATGGTGATTAACAGTCACCCGCTCTACCAGCTGAGCTATCGGGGAATATGTCCCGTCGCGGCGGTGCGCTGCCGTGACGGACGCGATTTCTAGAGAACCGAGCCTGCCCTGTCAACTGTCCCGTTCAATCCGCTCTCCCGACTCTCCTCGCAGCCCTGGTCCGCCCTCGACGGTTGGGGCCCGGTCGCCTCCGAGGCGCTCGCCCGGATCCTCTCGGGGGATCCCGCCGAGCGCGTCCTCGACCGGACCCTGCGCGCCCACCGGGAGCTGTCCCGTGAGGGGCGCCAAGCCCTGAAGGAGGCCGTCTTCAACGTGGGCCTCTGGCGCCGCCGCCTCGCGTTCCTCCTGGATTCGGAGGGTGCGTCTCCCCCTCAGCTCCTGTTCGCGCTCCTCCACGGCCTCGGCGGTGTTTCCGCCCGAGAGGCCGCGTCCTGGGCGGGCCTGGAGGCCCCGGTGCCGCTTCGCACCGGGGAGCCCCCGTCATTGGCGCTCCGGGCCTCGCTGCCGGACTGGCTCGCGGACCACTTCACCCGGGAACTGGGGACCGAAGCCGAGGACTTCTGCGCCCACCTCAACGTCCCGGGCCCCATCACCCTCCGGGTGAATCCCGCCCGCCTGTCCCGTGAAGCGCTGGCCGCTCGCCTTGCCTCGGAGGGCGTCGCCACTCGTCCCGGCTCCTGGAGCCCCCTGGCGCTCCAGGTGGAGGGCCACCGACCGAACCTCTACGGGCTGGCCTCCCTGCGTGAGGGCCTGTTCGAGGTCCAGGATGAGGGCAGCCAGCTCCTGGGACTGCTCGTGGAGGCCCGTCCCGGGGAGACGGTGCTGGACCTGTGCGCGGGGGCAGGGGGCAAGACGCTCCAACTGGGGGCGGCGATGGCGGATTCGGGCCGCCTGATGGCCTACGACCCGGACCCCGAGCGGTTGGACCGGCTCCAGCAACGCGCTTCCCGCGCCGGACTCACCCGCGTCCATGTGCTTCGGACGCCGCCCGCTCCGGGCCTGGGCGTGGACCGCGTCCTCGCGGATGTGCCCTGTTCCGAACTGGGGTCGCTCCGCCGGGGACCGGATCTGCGCTTTCGCCTCAGCCCGGACGTGCTCTCCCGGTTCATTGCCACCCAGCGCGACATCCTGGCCCGTGCCGCCGACGTGGTTCGCCCCGGCGGCCGGGTCGTCTACGCGACCTGCACCGTCAACCGCTCGGAGAACCAGGACGTCGTCGCGGACTTCCTCCGCTCCCATCCGGACTTCCGCCGCGTCCCTCCTGGCGCCGGGTGGCTTCCGGAGGCGTGTGTCCACGACGGGTTCCTCTTCGTCACCCCACACCGGCACGGCACGGATGGCTTCTTCGCTGCCGTGCTCGAACGCGCGGAGGCGGTGGGGTAGGGCGCGCCTTGGCCGGTTCATGGGAGGCGGCCGGCCGAGCGCTCCATGGGGCCTCGTTCGCCTACCAGCGGTACTCAACGCTTCGGGCGGGGCCCTCCGTGAATCACCGTGTTGCCTCCGCCCCCGGTGCTATGAAGCGCAGCGTGCGTTGGCTCAAGCCTCTCCCACTCCGCCCCCGCGACACGGTTCATGTCGTCGCTCCCGCTGGTCCCTTCGAGCAGGCCCCCTTCGAGGCCGGCCTTCGGATCCTCTCCGAGCGCTACTCGCCGGTGCTCCGGCCCGACCTGGGCGCCTCGCACCGCTACCTCGCCGGTGACGACGCACGCCGCCAGGAGGAGCTGTCCCACGCGTTCCTCGACCGCGCCTCCCGCGCCATCTTCTGCGCCCGGGGTGGCTATGGCAGCTCGCGGCTGCTTCCCGAGCTGCCGCTCGACAAGGCCGGGCCGGTGTCCTTCACCGGCTTCTCCGACCTGACGTCCATCCACTGCGCGCTCCAGGCGCTCGGCCGCGTCTCCTTCCACGCGCCCGTCCTCACGCAGCTCGGCCGGCAGTCGGCGCAGGTCCACGACTACCTCTTCCGCCTCCTCGAATCCTCCGAGGCCCCGCCCCCGCTGCACGGCAATGCCACCTACGTCCCCGGCACCGCCGAGGGCGTCCTCGTGGGCGGCAACCTGTCCGTCTTCTCCCGGCTCCTGGGCACGCCGTACATGCCGCCGCTCGACGGCGCCGTGCTCCTCCTGGAGGACGTCACCGAGCGCCCCTACCGCATCGACCGCATGTGGACCCACCTGCGCCTCGCCGGCGTCTTCGCCCGCGTGCGCGGCATCGTCCTGGGTGACTTCACCGCCTGCGAGGAGAAGGACGCGTCGTACTCCAGCGCGGACGTGCTGCGCGAGCTGGCCCGGGACGCGAAGCTGCCCTGCGCCGCGGGCTTCCCCATTGGCCACGGCGCCATCAACTACCCCGTGGCGCTCGGGACGCACGTGCGCCTGGATGCCGACGCCGCCCGTCTCACCTTCCTCGAAGGGGCGGTGAGCCCCGGATGACCCCGCACCCCGTCGCCAACCTCCAGGCCGTGCTCGATGATGGCGTGGAGCTGGGCATCTTCCCCGCCGCCCAGGCGGTGGTGCTCCACAAGGGGATGCAGGTCTTCGGCGGCGTCGCGGGCAATGCCACCGGCGACACGCGCTTCGACCTGGCGTCCCTCACCAAGGTCCTCTCCACCACCGCGCTCTTCCTGCGCCTGTGGACCGAAGGCAAGGTGGGCCCGAACACGCTCGTGTCGCGCTACCACCCCGGCACCCCCGCGGGCGACGCGGGCGTCACCGTGGCGGACCTGCTCTATCACCGCTCCGGCCTGCCCCCCTTCGTCCCGTTCTTCGCGGACGCCCTCAAGGCCCGCCCCGAGCTGCTGGACGCCGGCTGCTCCGCGAACGTGCGCACCCAGGCCCGCGAGGAAGTGTTGCGCGCCGCCGCCGCCACGCCGCTGGAGGCCCCCGTGCGCACGCGCACCGCGTACAGCGACGTGGGCTTCATCCTCCTGGGCGACATCCTCTCCCGCGCCGCGGACGCCCCCCTGGACACGCTGTTCTCCCGCCATGTCGCGGAGCCGCTGGGCCTCAACGCCCGCTTCCACCGCCTCACCGACTTCCCCGTGGACGGCGCCACCGCGCACACCGGCGCGATGCGCCCCCGCGAGCCCGCTCCCGGCCAGGAGTCGCTGTGGAAGGACGTGCCCTCCCGGCCTTCACGCCCCGGCGAGGTGGACGACGACAACGCCTGGGTGCTGGATGGCGTCGCCGGCCACGCGGGCCTCTTCGGCACCGCCGTGGACGTGGCCCGCTTCGGTCAGGCCGTGCTCGAAGGTTGCGCGAGCACCCATGCCGCGCTGGCCCCCGCGCCCCTGTGGCACCGGGTGCTCGCCACGGATCCGCTCCTCACGGGCAGCACCCGCTCCATGGGCTTCGACTCGCCGTCGAAGGGCCACTCCAGCGCGGGCCGCTTCATCGGCGACACGCCCCCGGGCGCGGTGGGCCACCTGGGCTTCACCGGCACCAGCCTCTGGGTGGACCTGCGACGCTCGCTCGTCGTCGCCCTCATCACCAACCGCGTGGCCCAGGGTCGTCAGGACCTGCGCATCCGCGACTTCCGCCCCGCCTTCCACGAACTGGTCGTGGAGGCGCTCGACCTCACCGCACTCCCTTAAGGGACAGCATGGCTGACGACAACGGCAACGTCCTCGACACCCTCGACCCGAAGTCCGTGCGCCGCATCCACCTGGTGGGCGTGGCCGGCACCGGCATGGGCTCCTTCGCCGGCATGCTCAAGGCCGCCGGCTATGACGTCACCGGCAGCGACGAGAACGTCTACCCGCCCATGAGCGACATGCTCCAGGCGTGGGGCATCCCCGTGCGCACCCCGTACGCCCCCGCCAACCTGGACGCGGCGAACCCGGACCTCGTCATCATCGGCAACGTCATCCGCCGCGTGAACCCGGAAGCCACCTCCGTGCGCGAGCGCGGCCTCAAGCAGATGAGCTTCCCCGCCGCCCTGGGCACGCTCTTCCTGGACCGCGCGCACTCCGTCGTCGTCGCCGGCACCCACGGCAAGACGACGACGTCCTCGCTCATGGCCCACGTGCTGGTGGCCGCCGGCAAGGACCCGTCCTTCCTCGTGGGCGGCGTCACCCAGAACTACGCGGGCAACTACCGCGTCGGCAAGGGACCGCACTTCGTCGTCGAAGGCGACGAGTACGACACCGCCTACTGGGACAAGGGCTCCAAGTTCCTCCACTACCGCCCGCGCACCGCCATCCTCACCAGCGTGGAGTTCGACCACGCGGACATCTTCCGCGACCTGCCCCACTACGAGGCCACGTTCGAGAAGTTCGTGCGCCTGGTGCCCCAGGACGGCCAGCTCGTCGTCTGCGCCGCGTACCCCAACGCCGTGCGCATCGCCCGGGACGGCGGCACCGCGCCCGTCATCACCTACGTCGCGAAGGAGGGCGCGGACGCGGACTTCACCCCGAAGAACCTCTCCTTCGGCCCGGACGGCGCCCGCTTCGACGTGGTGGAGCGCGGCCAGACGCTGGGCACCGTGACGCTGCCGATGTCCGGTGCGCACAACGTGGAGAACGCGCTGGGCGTCATCGCCGCCGCGCGCGGCCTGGGCCTCACCTTCGCTGAAATCCAGCAGGGCCTGTCCACCTTCCAGGGCGTGAAGCGCCGGCAGGAGGTGCGCGGGGACGTGGGCGGCGTGCTCGTGGTGGACGACTTCGCGCACCACCCCACCGCCGTGCGCGAAACCATCTCCGCCATCCGCCACCGCTACCCGGACCGGCGCCTGTGGGCCATCTTCGAGCCGCGCTCCAACACCAGCCGCCGCAACATCCACCAGGAGGACTACGCGCACGCCTTCCCCGGCGCCGCGCGCGCGAGCCTCAAGGTGCCCGAGCGCCACGACAAGGTGCCCGAGGGCGAGGAGCTCAACGTCCCCAAGCTCATCGAGGCGCTCAAGGCCCAGGGCATCGCCGCGGACGGCGCCACCGACGTGCCCACGCTGGTGGAGCGCGTGGCCTCCGAGGCGAAGGCCGGCGACGTGCTGCTCGTCATGAGCAACGGCGCCTTCGGCGGCTTCATCGACAAGCTGCTCACCGCCCTGAAGGCCCGGGCCGGGAAGGGGACCTGACACCATGCGCTTCCCGTTCATCGCCTCGCTGGGACTGCTGACGCTCGTCGCCGGCTGCTCCGCCGCGCCCAAGCCGCTGCCCTCGCTCACCGACTCGCAGGCCGCGGGCAGCCCGCGCACCAGCGCGTCGTCCCTGGAGTCGGAGCGCCGTCCGAACCAGCCGCTGGACTTCCAGGTGAAGCGCTACCCGGACAACAGCGCCTACGACTTGAAGGGCGACCGGGGCCAGGTCGTCCTCCTGGACGTGTGGGCCACGTGGTGCGAGCCCTGCAAGGACGCGCTGCCCATGTACGCGGCGCTCCAGAAGGAATACGGCCCGCGCGGCTTCAAGGCCTACGCCCTCAACGTGGACGAGGACGTGCGCGCCATTCCGCCCTTCCTGGAGGAGGCGAAGGTGGAGGTGCCCATCCTCCTGGACGCCAATGCGCTGGTGTCCGAGCGCCTGCTGAAGGTCCGGCTGATGCCCACCACCTTCCTGATTGACCGGAAGGGCGTCGTCCGGCACGTGCACGAAGGGTTCGCCGAGGAATTCCTCCAGCAGTTCCAGACGGAAATCGAAGCGCTGCTCGCCGAGCCCGCGCCCTGACGGGCCGCGAAGCTCCACCCACGAGGGGATGCCTCCACATGGCCCAGGACTCCGACACGCCCGCCGCCCTGCGCCGCACCGCGGAGGAGGGCGCCCGGCTGGCCGGCCGCATCCTCCGGGAGCGCTTCCCGAAGCACCGCACCATCGAGTTCAAGGGCGGCATCGACCTGGTGACGGACGCGGATCGCGCCTCCGAGGCCGCGCTGCTGGACTTCCTCCGGCAGCGCCACCCGCACCACGCCATCCTCGCGGAGGAGAGCGGCGCATGGCAGGGCACCGACACCTTCCGCTGGCTGGTGGATCCGCTGGACGGCACCACCAACTACGCGCACCAGGTGCCGCACTTCTGCGTCAGCGTGGCGGTGGAGGGGCCCGAGGGGGTGCTCGCCGGCGCCATCTATGACCCCATGCTGGACGAGCTGTTCTCCGCCGCGAAGGGGGAGGGCGCCACCCTCAACGGCCTGCTCCTGAAGGCCAGCCCCGCGGACCGCCTGGAGCGGGCCCTCTTGTGCACGGGCTTCCCCTACGACGTGCGCGAGCGCCCGGACCTGCCCGTGGGCCTCTTCACCCAGCTCATCCTCCTGGCGCAGGGCATGCGCCGCACCGGCAGCGCCGCGCTGGACCTGGCCTACGTCGCGGCCGGCCGCTTCGACGGCTACTTCGAGTTCGGGTTGAAGCCCTGGGACATCGCCGCGGGCAGCCTGCTGGTGTCGGAGGCCGGGGGCGTCATCGTGCACATCGACGGGCGGCCCTTCGACGTGCTCAAGGGCGACGTGCTCGCGAGCGGCGCGGCGCTGCACCCGCTGCTGCTGGCCCAGGCCAAGCGCTTCCTGGACGCGCTGGGCTGGACGTCGCGCGACTAGAAGAAGCTCTCCGGCACGAAGACGATGTCGCCGGCCTGGAGCAGGAAGTTGCGCTCGCGGCCCACGCCGATGTCCTCCACGGGCACGCGAATCTTGCGCTCCTGCCCGTCCACCACGCGCGTGACGAGCGTGTTGTTCTTCGCCGCCAGCTTGGTGAAGCCGCCCGCCAGCGTAATCGCCTGGATGATGGACACCTCGCCGTCCACCGGGAACGTGCCGGGCTTCTGCACCTCCCCGAAGACGAAGATCTTCTGCGAGTTGTACTCCCGCACCAGCACCGCCACCTGCGGCCGGCGCAGGTAGCGCGTCAGGCAGTCGCGCAGCACGTCCGCCGCGGAGCTGGCGGTGCGTCCCGACAGCGACACCTTGCCGCACAGCGGATAGTCGATGGTGCCTTCTGGCGACACGCGCCAGGTGCCGGAGTGTTCGGGCTCCTGGAAGACGCGCACCTCCACCACGTCCCCGGGGCCCAGGCTTCCGCCGGACGTCTTCGCGCGCTCGGCCGCAGGTGGCGGTGCTGGTGCGGGAGTACAA
>NZ_RAWD01000429.1:0-6567 GCF_003612065.1 Corallococcus sp. CA047B | reverse complement strand
CGGCAGGGCGAAGGGGTCCTCGCCCGCGGCGGGCAGGTCGCCCAGGTCGTAGGACGACGGGCCGGAGGCCGGCGGCGGGGGCAGGGCGAACGGGTCGGCGTCGGGGACGGACGCCTGGGCGTAGTCGGACGGCGGCGGCAGGCCGAACGGATCCGCTTCCGGCTCGGCGGCGGGCGGCGCCATCGCGAAGGCGTCCACCTGGGGCTCGGAGCCGTAGCCGTACGTCTGCGGATGGGGGCGCGAGGCCGCGGGGCCCACGGACGGCCTGGAGATGCTCAGCTTCATCGACGACGCCGCCAGCAAGGACAGCGGCGGGCGCATGCAGGTGAAGCGCTTCCACGTGCGCCGGCGCTCCGGGAAGATGTTCGGCCCGTTCGAAGAGGGCGTCATCGTCAAGATGCTCGAGGACGGCCAGCTGCTGGGCAACGAGGACGTCTCGCCCGACTCGGAGAGCTGGTCCGCCATCGGCACGGTGCCCATCTTCGCCAGCGCCATCCAGCGGCTGATGGAGGGCCCCGCCAAGGCGATCCCCGTCGCGGCCTCCGCGGCCCAGGCCGGCACGGAGACGGCGGGCACGGAGCCCGCGAACGGACAGGCCAGCATGGAGCGGCTGCGCCAGCTCTATGAAGGCCGCATGGCCGCGGTGTCCGTCGTGGACCGCAGCGCCGCCGACCTCAAGTGGAAGAAGCGCATCCCCTTCCTGGTGGCCGCCGGCGTGTCGGTGCTCGTGCTGGGCACGGGCGCGGGCTTCGAGGCCAGCCGCTACGGCGCCTTCGGCCGCCACAAGTTCTTCCCCGCCAGCGTGTCCTCGGGCTCCCCCCAGGCGAAGCTCGTGGCGGAGGCGAAGCTGGGCCTGCTGAGGGACACCTACGCCAGCTACCAGGAAGCGCGCGACAAGAGCGCCCAGGTGCTCAAGGGCAAGGAGTACCCGGAGGTCCGCGCCCTCTGGTGCCAGTCGGTGGCGTACCTGCAGCGCCGCTACGCGGCCGCGGAGCGCGCCGACCTCAACACCTGCCAGAAGCAGATGGAGGCCATCGAACTGCTGGGCGAGAAGAACGTGGAGGTCCTCAAGACGAGCGCCGGACTCGCGCTCAACGCCCGCAAGGGCGCGGAGGTCCAGACCCGCCTGCGGGACGCGTACAGCCGCGAGGGCAACCAGGGCGACCTGGAGCTCGCCTTCCTCCTGGCGGAGACCTACGCGCAGCAGAAGGACAACGCCAACGCCATCGCCACGCTGAAGAAGGTGCTGGAGCGCGACGCGAAGTCCGCCAAGGCCCACCACGCGCTCGGCAACCTGTACCAGGCGGCCGGCAAGGCCGACGAGGCCGCCCAGGCCTACGCCGCCGCGCTGCAGGCCGACCCGCAGCACGCCGCGTCCGCGGTGGAACTGGCCGCGGTGGAGCTGCTGGTGCGCAAGGCGAACATCGAACAGGGCGCCCAGGCAGTGGAGAGCGCCCTGAAGCTTCAGAGCGAACTGGGGCCCGCCGAGCGCGCCCGCGCCCGCGGCCTCAAGGGCGTGGCCCTCTTCCAGCAGTTCAAGCCCAAGGAGGCGGAGGCCGAACTGAAGGAGGCCCTGAAGGACAACAAGGACTCCACCTTCATCAAGGCGCAGCTGGCCCAGGTGCTGCGCTCGCAGCGGGACTACGACGGCGCGCTGCCCCTCTTCGAGTCGCTCGCGAAGGACGACAACGGCAACCTGGAGTACGTGGATGGCCACATCACCTCGCTGGTGATGACGGGCAAGATGCAGGACGCGCTCACCGCCGTGGAGGCCGCCAGCAAGGGCTTCCCCAACGAGGCGCGCATCGCGTACCTCTACGGTCGCATCGAGGACGCGCTCGACAAGCCCGTGGACGCGGAAGGCCACTTCAAGCGCGCCACCGCCGCGGACGCGAAGCTGGTGGACGCCGGCCTCTACCTGGGCCGCCTGTACCTGCGGCAGCACCGCAACGCGGACGCCCGGGCCCTGCTGGAGGCCGCCGCGGCGCAGGCGCCGGACCACGCGGGCGTGCACGCGGGCCTGGGAGAGCTGGCGCTCGCGGAGAACAACAGCCTGCTGGCGCAGCAGGAGTTCGACCGCGCCGTGCAACTGGACCCCAACCTGGCGGACGCCCACCTGGGCCTGTCGCGCGTGGCGCTGCTGGGCGGCGATGCGACCCGCGCGGAGACGGAGGCCAACCGCGCCCTGGAGCTGGATCCGCACCTCTTGAAGGACGGACGGCTGCAGCGCGGGCTCGTGCTCTGGCGGCTGCACCGGCTGGACGAGGCTGCCGCGGAGCTGGAGAAGGCCAAGCAGGAGGACCCCCGCTCCACCACCACCCCCATCACCCTGGGCGCGGTGCTGCTGGAGAAGGGCGACCTGCCCGGCGCGGAGAGCAACCTGGGCCTCGCGCTGCGCAACGAGCCCTCCAACCACGAGGCGCTCTACTACCTGGGCCTCGTGCGCGCGAAGCGCTCCGAGTACACCCAGGCGCTCGACAGCATGAAGAGCGCGGTGGAGCGCGCGCCCAAGCGCCCGGACTACCACTACGCGTACGGCGTCATCCTGCGCGACGCGAAGAAGCTGCCGGAGGCCGTGGAGCAGTGGCAGTCCGCCGTGGCACTGGACGCCAACTACGCGGACGCGCACGAGGCCCTGGGCCACGCGTTCCTGGAGAAGGCCGACTTCGACGGCGCCATCGCCTCCTTCGAGGCCGCGCTCAAGGCGGATCCGCAGCGCACGCGGGTGATGGGCGCCATCGGTGACGCGCTCTTCAACGCCGCGCGCTGGGACGACGCCGTGCGCCGCTACCAGGCGGCCATCAAGGCGGATCCGAAGCTCACGTACGTCTACTACAAGGTCGCGCGCGCCTTCACCGAGCAGGCCCAGCACGCCAAGGCCATCGACTGGTACCGCAAGGCCACCGCCGCGGAGCCGGAGAACCCGCAGCCCTTCTACTACCTGGGCTTCGCCTACAAGGAGCGCAACAAGCGCAAGGACGCCATCTCCGCCTTCAAGGAGTACCTGGTGAAGAAGCCGGACGCGGCGGACAAGAAGGACATCGAGGACGAAATCTACGACCTCGAACACTGACCGGCCTCCCCGGGCGGGCCTCCGGGTCCGCCCCTGGGGCAGGCGGTCAGGCCGTGGGGGCGGGGTGCGTCCGGCCGTGAGCACGCCGGACGTGGTGAGCCTTGCCGGCCCACGCCCGGGATGACTACAAGGCGTCCCCCTATGCTGGACCTCCGGAACGTTGCGCAGAACTTCGATGCGGTCGTCGCCCGACTGAAGACGCGGGGCGGCAGCCTGGACCTCGGGCCCTTCCAGGCGCTGTTCCTGGAGCGCCGCGACCTCTACGTCTCCATGGAAGCGCTGGCCGCGCGCCGCAACGCCGCCAACGACGAGATGAAGCGCAAGGCGAAGGAGGATCCGTCCGCGATGGAGAAGCTCCGCGGCGACCTGCGCGGCGTCTCCCAGGAGATCAAGGAGAAGGAGTCCCGCCTCAAGGAAGTGGAGGAGGAGCTCAACCGCATCCTGCTGCTCATCCCCAACGTGCCCCACGAATCGGTGCCCGTGGGCGCGAGCGCGGACGAGAACGTCCAGGTGAAGGCCTGGGGCGAAAAGCCGAACCTGCTCTTCACCCCGAAGCAGCACTTCGAGCTGGGCGAGTCGCTGGGCATGCTCGACTTCGAGCGCGCCGCGAAGGTGTCCGGCAGCCGCTTCACCTTCTACAAGGGCGCCCTGGCGCGGCTGGAGCGGGCGCTCGTCACCTTCATGATCGATGTGCACACGCAGAAGGGCTACACGGAGCTCTTGCCGCCCTACCTGGTGCTGCGCGAGACGATGATGGGCACCGGCCAGCTGCCCAAGTTCGAGGACGACGCCTTCAAGACGTCCGGCGAGCCCGAGCGCTTCCTCATCCCCACGGCGGAAGTGCCCGTCACGAACTACCACGCGGACGAAATCCTGGAGGGCGACCAGCTCCCCATCCGCTACTGCGCCTTCAGCCCCTGCTTCCGCGCGGAGGCCGGCGCGGCGGGGCGCGACACGCGCGGCCTCATCCGCCAGCACCAGTTCCACAAGGTGGAATTGGTGAAGTTCGCCCCTCCGGAGAAGAGCCTGGAGGAGCTGGAGGCCATGACGGACGACGCGTGCGACATCCTGCGCCGGCTGGGGCTGCACCACCGCGTGATGCTGCTGTGCACCGGGGACATGGGCTTCGGCGCGCGCAAGACGTACGACATCGAGGTCTGGCTGCCGGGCCAGGGCGCGTACCGGGAGATTTCGTCCTGCTCGGACTGCGGCGACTTCCAGGCCCGCCGCGCGAAGATCCGCTTCCGCGCCCAGAAGGGCGACAAGCCCCAGATGGTGCACACCCTCAACGGCAGCGGGCTGGCCGTGGGGCGCACGAGCATCGCCATCCTGGAGAACTACCAGCGGGAGGACGGAAGCGTCGCCATCCCGGAGGCGTTGGTGCCGTACATGGGCGGCCTGAAGGAGCTTCGCCCCCTGTAGCGCGCGAAAAGATGGGGCCCCGTCAGGAAAAGGGGCCAACAACCATCTTGCACGCGAACCGAAATGATGTAGAAGGGCGGCCCCACGGGCGCGGTTGGCCCGAGGGGGACCGACGGCACAAGTTGTGGAGGCGTGGCCGAGCGGTTGAAGGCAGCGGTCTTGAAAACCGCAGAAGGTGAAAGCCTTCCGTAGGTTCGAATCCTACCGCCTCCGATTTTGGACTTGAGTTTCGCGGGTCTTTGACAGAGAAGAGTTGGAGAGATGGCCGAGAGGCTGAAGGCACAGGTTTGCTAAACCTGCATACTCGTAAGGGTATCGAGGGTTCGAATCCCTCTCTCTCCGCCATCAGTTGTAAGCAGCACCGGAAGACATTGCTCCCTTAGCTCAGCTGGATAGAGCGTCGGACTACGAATCCGAAGGCCGGAGGTTCGAATCCTCCAGGGAGCGCCATCTTCTTTTTGTGGCGCAGGACTCATGAGTGACGACATCGCTTTCATGCAGCAGGCACTTGTGCTCGCGCGGGAAGCAGCTTCACTCGGAGAAGTACCCGTCGGTGCGGTAGCGGTGCTGGACGGAAACGTCGTGGGCACGGGCTTCAACCGGCGCGAGTGCGACCGAAACCCCTTCGCCCATGCAGAGATGCTCGCGCTGGATGCCGCTGCGAAAGCACGCGGTGCCTGGCGCCTTTCTGGCGTCACCCTGTACGTGACGTTGGAGCCGTGCGCCATGTGCGCCGGTGCGCTGGTGCAGTCTCGCGTCACCCGACTCGTCTTTGGTACGATGGACCCCAAGGCGGGCGCGGTCGGTTCGCTGTACAATCTCGTAGAGGAGCCGCGACACAACCACCGGCTCCAGGTCACAAGCGGTATCCTGGCGGAGGACTCTCGCCAGCTTCTCAAGACGTTCTTCGAGCGCTTGCGCGCGAAGCGACGTGAAAACTGAATACTTGGAGAGCTGGCCGAGTGGTCGAAGGCACCTGACTCGAAATCAGGCGTACCGGTAACGGTACCGTAGGTTCGAATCCTACGCTCTCCGCTCCATTGTCCTTGGAGAGGTGGCCGAGCGGTTGAAGGCACACGCCTGGAACGCGTGCATATCTGAAAGGGTATCGTGGGTTCGAATCCCACCCTCTCCGTTGTTAGCTTCGAAGTACAGAGTTTGTGGTCGGGACAACGTGGGGGCGCGAACCCCGCCAGGTCCGGAAGGAAGCAACGGTAGCGTACTTCCGCGTGTGTCCCGGCCGTTCTGTTTTGACATGAAGCGCCGGTGTCCCTTCGAGGGACACCGGCGCTTCTGCTTTGCGGGCAGACCCTCCCCTGCCCGCCCGTCCGCTCAATCGCGGACGAGGATGGTTTCCCGCTCCACCTGCCGGACGATGCGGAAGCCCGCGGCCTGGAGCTCTGGCAGGGCGCGGCCCTCGAAGGTGACGGCGCGGTTGAAGGTGGGGTCGCGCACGGACGCCTGGAAGGCCGCGTCGCGGGGCCAGTCGCAGGTGCGCCAGGGGATGTTCCGGCCGATGTAGAAGAAGCCCCCGGAACCCCACAGACCCTCGTTGACGATGAGGAGCCCCGTCGCGTCCCCCCGGGTGGCCTGGACGATGGCGCGGAACTGGTCCCGGCGCAGGTCCTGGGAGGGGTAGCCCTGGGTGTTCACGAAGCCGAGCCACAGTGAAAGGGACGCCAGCACACCCCTCGGCAAGGGCCGCTGGAGCGCCATGATGGACGCGGCCAGCTGGGAGGCCGCCGCTAGCAACCCCAGCACCAGGGCCGGGTAGAGGAAGCGCTCCTCCTTGTGCGGGGTCAGCAGGAGGACGGCGGTGTAGACGGCCGCGCAGGTGAGCGGCAGGGACAGCGTGCGCCAGCGGAACAGCGTCCCCAGGGACAGCGGCAGGGCCGCCCAGGCCCACAGGGGGACGGCCTTGAGCAGGGGCTCCCAGTAGAACGCTGGCGGTGACGCGCCAAACGCGGCGGCGGCTTCGCCCGACAGGACGTTGTAGCGCACGTAGGCCAGGAACGAGTGGAAGGGCGTGCCCCAGGTCCCCCAGTCGAGCAGCCCCAACCCCAGCGCCACGC
>NZ_RAWD01000428.1:0-6617 GCF_003612065.1 Corallococcus sp. CA047B | reverse complement strand
AGATGTGGATAAGAGACAGGCAGCGCGCCGCCCATGTCCAGCCGGGGAGGCGGCGGAGGTGGCGGCTGCATCGCGCCCTGGAGGAAGAGCGTCTCCGCCTCGCGGATCCGCCGCGAGAGGAAGTCGAAGATCTCCACGGAGATCTTCCGCAACTCCGGGTGCAGATCCGGCGACAGGTGGTCCGGCGAGAAGCGCTTCGCCATGCGGAAGAAGGCGGTGCGGAACTCATCCAGCGTCGCCTGCGGCTTGAGCCCGAAGACTTCGTGCGGCGGCAGGTGCAGCAGGCCGCGCAGCTGGGTGCGCAGGCGCTCCGCCTGCTGGCTCTCCACCGAAGGCGACGGCGCGGCGGCGAACAGGTCGCGCACCTCCGGCAGCTCCTGGAGTGGGATCCAATTCGTCCCATCGCGCGACGCGCGCACGGCCGTCTTCAACCGGCCGGAGGCGATGAGTTCACGGAATGCTTGCAGCTGGAGTGGGCCCAGCACACGGCCGAGCGAATCTCCCACCCAGTAACCGACAGCGGATGACGACACGGGGACCTCGGAATCAGGACGCGAGGGCCTCGCGCATGGCCGACGCGATTTCCATGGGGTGGAAGGGCTTGCCCACGAAGCCCACCGCTCCCGCGGCGATGGCCTGCTCCACCACCGGTTCGGCGTCCATGCTGCTGATGACGAGCACGCGCGTTCCCGGCGACACGCTCTTGATGGCACCCAGCACTTCCAGCCCGCTCTTCTTCGGCATGAACAGGTCCAGGAACATCACCGCGGGCTGCTCCTTCGCGGCCAGCGCCAGTCCCTCTTCCCCGTCCGATGCCTCCAGCAGTCTCAGGGCAATGCCCGTCTCCGCGATGACATCCTTGAGGATGCGACGCACGAAACTGTCGTCATCCACCAGCAGCAGGGTTGGCAGTCCAGACATGGGCGGCAGGATACATGGGCCGCGCGGTTTTCGGCGCGGCTGTCGTGCGGCGCCTGCCCGCCTTTTGGGTTAAGGGGTGGGCATGTCCACCGACCTCGCGCTGTCCCATTTCGAGTCCCAGAAAGCCGCGTACCTCGAGGACCTCAAGACCCTCGTACGCATACCCAGCGTGTCCTTTCCCGGCTTTGACGCGGGCCTCGTGCGCAAGAGCGCCGAAGCAACCGCCGCGCTGTTGAAAGACCGTGGGTTTGAAAACGTCCAGCTCCTCGAAATCGAAGGAGCCCATCCGTATGTCTATGGCGAGGTGCTCAAGGCGCCGGGCAGACCCACGCTCCTGCTCTACGCGCACCACGACGTGCAGCCCGCCGGGGACGAATCCGCCTGGAAGAGCCCGCCCTTCGAGCCGGAGCTGCGCGACGGTCGCCTGTACGGACGCGGTGCGGCGGACGACAAGGCCGGCATCGTCGTGCACACCTCCGCGGTGGACGCGTGGCTCAAGAGCACCGGCCAGCTCCCACTCAACGTGAAGGTCGTCATCGAAGGCGAGGAAGAAGCCGGCAGTGACCACCTGGGTGCATTTCTCCAGAAGCACGCGAAGTTGGTGGCGGCGGACGCCATCGTGTTGACGGACACGTCGAACTTCGACACGGGCCTGCCGTCCATCACCACGGCGCTGCGCGGCCTGGTGACGGTGGACGTGGAGGTGCGGGGCCTGAAGCAGGCGGTGCACTCCGGCATGTGGGGCGGGCCGGTGCCGGATCCGGCGATGGCGCTGTGCCGGATGCTCGCGACGCTGACGCACGCGGACGGCTCCATCGCCATCGAAGGGGTGATGGAGCACGTGAAGCCGCTGACGGACGCGGAGCGGCAGAGCATCCAGGCGCTGCCTGGCGACAACGCCACCTTCCGTGAGCAGGTGGGCTTGAACGACGGCGTGGAGCTGTTGGGCGGTGGACGTCACCCGTGGGAGACGAACTGGCGTCAGCCCAGCCTGGCCATCAACGCCATCCAGGCCAGCAGCCGCAAGGACGCGCGCAACATCATCGTGGAGTCGGCGTGGGCGCGCGTGGGCATCCGCGTGGTGCCGGACCTGGATCCGGAGGACGTGCAGCGCCGGCTGGTGGCCCATCTCAAGAAGGTGTGCCCGTGGGGGTTGGAGCTGGAGATCCGCGAGGACCAGGCTTCCGGCTGGTGGTACACGGACTCGTCGCACCCGGCCTTCCAGGCGGCGTTCCGCGCGCTGGAGAAGGGCTACGCGAAGAAGCCCGTCACCATCGGGTGCGGTGGATCCATCCCGTTCGTGGAGCCGTTCGCCAAGGAACTGGGCGGCGTGCCCGCGCTGCTCATCGGCGTGGAGGATCCGTACACGTACGCCCACTCGGAGAACGAGAGCCTGCACCTGGGCGACTGGGAGAAGTCCATCCGCTCCGCCATCCACCTCTATGAGGAGCTGGCGAAGGCGTTGACCGCTCGCGGATAGCGGGCCCGGCGCGTTTCCGGACAGCCGGTGCCGAGCGGGGTATAGGGCGAGGTCCGCGCCGCTCGCACCGGAAGGACGTCCGACGTGAAACGCTCCTGTTGCCTTGTCCTGCTGCTCGCCGTCGTCGCCGCGCCCCTCTTCGCGCGGGCCGATGAGGGGATGTGGACCTTCAACCACTTCCCCTCGGACGCGGTGGCGAAGAAGTACGGCTTCAAGCCCACGCAGGCGTGGTTGGACACGGTGCGGCTGGGGTCGGCGCGGCTGACGGAAGGGTGCTCCGGAAGCTTCGTGTCGCCGGACGGCCTGGTGATGACCAACCACCACTGCGCGCACAACTGCATCGCGCAGCTGTCCACCGCGAAGAAGGACCTGTCGAAGGACGGCTTCGTCGCGCGCACGCTGGCGGACGAGCCCCGCTGTCCCACGATGGAGGTGAACCGGCTGACGGACATCCGCGACGTCACGAAGGACGTGCAGGGCGCGACGCAGGGCCTGCAGGGCGAGCCCTTCGAGGACGCGCAGCGCGCGGTGTTCGCGAGGCTGGAGACGGCGTGCGCCACGCGGGACGACCTGCGGTGCGAGGTCGTCACGCTGTACCAGGGCGGCCGCTACGACCTGTACACCTACGAGCGGATGCAGGACGTGCGGCTCGTCTTCGCGCCGGAGACGGCCATCGCGGCCTTTGGTGGAGACCCGGACAACTTCGAGTTCCCCCGCTACGACCTGGACGTGTCGTTCATGCGCGTGTACCGCGACGGCAAGCCCGCGAGGACGGAGCCGTACTTCCGCTGGAGCAAGGGGGGGCCGAAGGACGGCGCGGTGACGTTCGTGCCGGGCAACCCGGGCAGCACGTCGCGGATGAACACGCTGGCGCAGCTTGCGTACCAGCGGGACCATTCGCTGCCGGAGAACCTCTTCTGGCGCTCGGAGCTGCGCGGGCGGTTGCAGGAGTTCGCGCGCCGGGGGCCGGAGTTCGCGCGCATGTCGGAGGAGCGGCTGTTCGAGCTGGAGAACGCCATCAAGTCGATGAAGGGCGGGCGCGAGGCGCTGGTGGAGCCCGCGTTCTGGGCGCAGCTCTCCGACAACGAACGCGCGCTGCGCGCGAAGGTGGGCCAGGACGCGAAGCTCCAGCAGCAGTACGGCGACGCGTGGGACGCCAGCGCGAAGGCGATGGACACGCTGAAGACGTTCCGCCGCGAGCTGCGGATGCTGGAGCAGATGGCGGGCATGGGCTCGCAGCTCTTCGACGTGGCGGCGACGCTGGTACGCGCGACGGAGGAGGCGGGCAAGCCCAACGAGCAGCGGCTGCCGGAGTTCTCCGAAGCGAACCGGCCCGCGACGGAGCAGTTCCTGTTCAACCCCGCGCCGATGTACCCGGCGCTGGAGGAGCTGGTGCTGGGCTTCTACCTCACGCGCCTGCGCGAGGACCTGTCCCCGGACCATCCGGCGGTGAAGGCGGTGCTGGGCAAGGACTCGCCGGAGGTGGTGGCGAAGCGGGCGGTGCGCGGCAGCCAGCTCCAGACGGTGGCGGTGCGCAGGAAGCTGCTGGCGGGAGGGACAGCGGCCATCGCGGCGTCGAAGGATCCGATGGTGATTCTGGCGCGCACGCTGGACGGCCCGGCCCGCGAGGTGCGCAAGCGCTACGAGAACGAGGTGGCGGCGGTCCTCAAGCGCAACGGGGAGCGCATCGGCCATGCGCGCTTCGACCTGTACGGCACGGCGGTGGCGCCGGACGCGACCTTCACGCCGCGCCTGTCGTACGGCAGCGTGCAGGGCTACACGGCGAACGGGAAGCAGGTGGCTCCGTTCACGACCGTGGCGGGGCTGTACGCGCGCGCCACCGGACAGGAGCCGTTCAAGCTTCCGCCGAGCTGGCTCCGGGCGAAGGCGAAGCTGCCCCCGGAGACGCCGCTGAACTTCGTCACCAGCAACGACATCGTGGGGGGCAACTCCGGGTCGCCCATCCTGGACGCGCAGGCGGAGATCGTGGGCCTCGCGTTCGACGGCAACATCCAGTCGTTGGGCGGGGACTACGGCTTCGACGCGGCGGTGAACCGCGCGGTGGCGGTGGACAGCCGCGGCATCGAAGCGGCGCTCCGTCAGGTGTACGGCGCGGAGCGGCTCTTGAAGGAGCTGGGACTTTCAACGCCGTAGGCGGATGGATTAAGTGCGCGGCCATGCGCGCGCATCCCGTCCGGACCGTCTGTCTTCTCCTCCTGCTGTGCAGCCTGGGTCCTCCGAGTGCCTGGGCCGCCCAGGCTCCAGAGGCTCCGTGGGCCATCATCCTGGGCCAGGACGCGAAGCGCCCCACGGTGGCGAAGCTGCTCGCGGCGCAGAAGAAGGCGCGCGCGCTCGCGTGGGTGAAGCCGGCGAAGGGCTTCCCCAAGCTGGTGGCCTCCAAGTCGCTGCCGGGGCTCCCGGAAGGCCAGCACGTCCTGCTGCTGGGCGTGTGCGGGACGAAGGCGGAGGCCCAGGCGGCCCGGGCGCTGGTGCGGCCGATGGTGCCGGACGTCGCCGTGCAACAGCTCACCGGCACCGCCGCGCTGGCGTGCCCGGCGCCCAACGCGTTGAAGGCGGAGCTGCCCGCGGACGCGAAGGCGGAAGGGACGTTCGCGTTCCCGGATGCGCCCGGGCTGGAGCTGACCGTCCACCGCGTCGCCCCGAGCCCCGCGCTGGCGTGCCCGGCCACGGACCTGCTGCTGCGCGTGGTGCAGGGCGACGCGGTGCTGGCCCGGCACGTGATGAAGGGACAGTGCGCGGGCGCCTGCAATCCCCAGGAGCAGGAAGCGGCGAAGGCGCGAGTCGCGTCACTCCAGGAGAAGGCGCGTCAGGGGGACACGATGGCCGAGATGATGCTCAAGAACGTGAGCGTGGACTGTCAGGCCCGCCAGACCCACTTCAAGACGGTGCTGACGGAGCTGGGGGCTCCGGTGGCGGTGGTCGCGCAGGAGCCCGCGATGAACAGCCGCATGCCGGACGTGGGCATGCTCGTGGGCCCCGGCTGCGGGAAGCTCATCGTCTCTCCGTACCTGTCGGGTGAGACGGGGGCGCAGGACCTGTCGAAGGTGCTGGCGAAGGCGGACGCGGAGGGCCCGGAGGGCTGGAAGGCCTTCAGCGTCTTCGTGCCCGGGCGGGACCCCACGGCCCAGGCGGAGCGGCGGCACCTGGGGCACTTCGTGTGGATTGCCCCGAAGTGTGAATGGGTGACGGACGACGAAGAGGGGCAGGACATGTAGCCGGCCCCCGCGGTCGGGTTACCGCCGGCTGCCGAAGCGGTCGGTGGCCTCCACCAGCGCGGACGTGTTGCCGGGCTCGTTGGCGGAGTGGCCCGCGTCCGGGACGATGACGAGCTGTGCTTCGGGCCACGCTCGGTGCAGGGCCCACGCGCTCTCCGGCGGGCAGACGACGTCGTAGCGGCCCTGCACGATGACGGCGGGGATGTGGCGGATCCGGTGCACGTCATCCAACAGCTGGGTGTCGCTGCGCATCCAGCCCCTGTTGACGAAGTAGTGGCACTCGATGCGCGCGAAGGCGATGGCGAAGTCATCCCCCGCGTTGCGCGCGATGAGCTCCGGGTTGGTGTAGAGGCAGCTCGTGCGGCCTTCCCACATGCTCCACGCCCTCGCGGCTTCCTGCTGCGCGTGGCGGTCGTCACCGAACAGCCGCCTCGCGTAGGCCTGGAGCAGGTCCCCGCGCTCCTCCTCCGGGATGGGGGCGAGGTAGTGCTCCCACGCGTCCGGGAACAGCGCGTCCGCGCCGCGCTGGTAGAACCAGTCGATCTCCTGCTTGCGCAAGAGGAAGATGCCGCGCAGCACCAGCTCCGTGACGCGCTCCGGATGGGCCTGGGCGTAGGCGAGTGACAGGGTGCTGCCCCACGAGCCGCCGAAGAGCTGCCAGTGCTCCAGGCCCAGGTGTTCGCGCAGCCGCTCCATGTCCGCCACCAGGTCCCAGGTGGTGTTCATCACCAGGCTGGCGTGCGGGGTGCTGCGGCCGCAGCCGCGCTGGTCGAAGAGGATGATGCGGTACACGCTGGGGTCGAAGAAGCGGCGCTGCTTCGCGTCGGTGCCGCCGCCCGGGCCGCCGTGCACGAACACGACGGGCTTGCCGTCGGGGTTGCCGCACTCCTCGAAGTACAGCGAGTGGTCACCCGTGACGCTCAGCCGACCTGAGCGGTAGGGCTCGATGGGGGGATAGAGCGTGCGCAGCGGGGTGGGGG
>NZ_RAWD01000427.1:0-6675 GCF_003612065.1 Corallococcus sp. CA047B | reverse complement strand
CGCCCAGGGTGCGCGGGGGCACGGGTGTGTTATCTCGGCTTCGTCATGTCGGACGCCCCCACCCCCCCCAACCTCTATGACCTGCCGCGCCCCGTGCTGGACGCACGTCTGGCCGACTGGGGCTTCAGCCCCCAGTACCGTGAGCGCGTGTGGACGGGGCTGTACCGCGACGGGGTGACGGCGCTGGGCGACGTGACGGGCCTGCGCCCGGACCTCCAGGCCGTGCTCCAGGAGCGCGCGCGGCTGGGCCACCTCTCCACGCACCATGAGAGCTTCAGCAGCGACGACCTCACCCACAAGCTGCTCTTGCGCCTGCACGACGGACAGACCATCGAAACGGTGCTGATGCGTTTCAAGGGCCGCGCCACCGTGTGCGTGAGCACGCAGGCCGGGTGCGCCATGGGCTGCGTCTTCTGCGCCACCGGACAGATGGGCCTGTCGCGCCACCTGACGCCGGGCGAGGTGGTGGGCCAGGTGCTCCACGTCACGCGCATCCTCAAGGCGCGGGGAGAGACGCTGCGCAACATCGTGCTCATGGGCATGGGCGAGCCCCTGCACAACTACGACAACACGATGGCCGCGGTGGATATCCTCGTGGACCCCAAGGGGCTGGCGCTCGCGCCGCGCTTCATCACCCTGTCCACCGTGGGCGTGGTGCCCGGCATCCTCCGGCTGGCGGACGAGGCGCGCCCGGTGCAGCTCGCGGTGAGCCTCCACGGCGCCACCGACGCGGAGCGCTCCGCGCTGGTGCCCGCGGGACGGCGCTGGCCGCTGAACGAACTGATGGACGCGTGCCGCTACTACGTGGCGAAGCGCAAGCGGCGCATCTTCTTCGAGTGGACGCTCATCGCGGGCCGCAACGACACCGCCGAGCACGCGCACCCTCTGGGCGCGCTGCTGCACGGGATGGACGCGCACGTGAACGTCATCCCGCTCAACCCCACCGTGGGCTACGACGGCGGACCCAGCGTGCCGGACGCGGTGCGGGCGTTCCAGGACGTGCTCACCTCCTACGGGGTGCCCAGCACGGTGCGCCAGCGCAGGGGCATCGACATCGACGCGGGCTGCGGCCAGCTCAAGGCCGCCGTGGAGCGCAAGCCCCGCCGCCCCCTTCCCGTCGCGTCCTGAGCAACCCGCCGGAGCGCGCGGGGTCGCTCGACACACCCGGACACGTCCATCCGACCTGACGTGTCACCCCCCTCCAGTAGCGTCCGCCCCGCCCCCACGTACAACATCACGTGTGGGCCCCCGCGCATTTCCATGGCCCCTTGCATGGCACTGGCTCGTGGGCACATTCTTCACGACGGCTTCCACGCAACCCCAACGGCTTTCCCGGAGGAGGTGGGCATGCTTTCCATCCAGGAGCACGGCACGGTGGAAGAGGCGAGCAGCAATCTGCTCGACTTCATCCTCATCCCCGACAACTGGCTCGAGCAGGCGGCGCCGCAGCCGGAGGGTTCCTCCTCGTGGCCTGCGTCGGACATGCAGTACCAGCGGCGCGTGGGCACCCTGCGCATCTGCGCGTCGGTGGACGTCGCGCCGTCCCTCGACGTCACGCTCCACATCGCGTTCCGCGCGCCGGGGCTCACGCCCATCAAGGCGGCGGACCACCTGGAGAGCTTCCTCAAGCAGCGCCTGCCGCTGACGCCCAACAGCGAGTGGCAGGTGGAGGTGGATGATCGCCGGTGGATCCACTTCTCGCGCCGCTACGCGGGCACGCACCTGCTGGCCTGATGCCCGGGGCCCACGCCGCCCGCGCGCCTGCCGCGTCGCCTACAGCGACAGCCGGTGGTGCCGCAGCGGCTGGGCCACGTTCTTCACCGGCGTCTCGGTGAGGGGCCCGACCTGGAGCTTTCGCACGAAGGGCTCCTGGGACGTCTTCAGCGCTTCGTGCACGCTCTGCATCACCAGCGTCTCGCGGAAGCCCGCCAGGGACTGGAGCCGCGCGGCCTGGTTCATCCCGCTGGAGAAGGCCGTGTAGTTGCGGTTGGGACCGAAGAGGCCGCAGTTCGCGGTGGCCAGGTTCACGCCCACCGCCACGCCCAGCCCGGGCAGCCCCACCCGCTGACACAGGGCGGACACTTCCTCGCGCGCGCCCAGTTCCGCGGTGAACGCCTGGATGTCGCACGCGGCGCGCACGGCGGCCTCCGCGCGGCGCACCCGGTCCGTCTGGAAGAAGGGCGGGCCGAAGAGGCCGATGACGCAGTCACCCACCATCTTGTCGAACACGCCGCCGTGCGCCCAGATGCAGTCCACGGCGCGCGCGCTCCATTCATCCACGAAGCGGGCGATGCTGCGCGGGCTGTCGAAGCCCTGCTCGCAGATGCGCGTGAAGCCGTTGATGTCCGCGAACAGGATGCCCACCTCCTGCTCCTGCGCCCGCAGGTGCCGCGCGTAGTCCGGGTCCTCCAGCAGCGCGTTGATGGCCTCCGTGGAGAAGAACTGCGACAGGTGGATGCGCTCGCGGTTGTAGTCCAGCAGGCGCTGGCTCAGCGTGGAGGCCAGCACGCGGATGAGGTCCATCGCGTACGCGGAGAAGCCCTCGTTGTTCCAGACGACGATTTTTCCCAGGGGCTCGCTGCGCGCCCCCGCGGAGATGAGCACCGCCTCCGTGGTGCGCCCGTCGAACAGGCGCTTGAGCACGCCCGCGTCGCCGTGCAAGAGCCGCGTGCCGTGCTGATGCAGCAGCGTCTCCAGCGGGGCGCTGGGCTGCTCTCCGCTCTCGTATTCGAGCTGCCCGTGGCGGTAGGTGCGGTAGTGCAGCACGTGCGGCTGCACGGCGTCGCGGTAGAGCAGGAGGAAGCCCGGCAGGCGGACGCGCTGCGCCAGCGTGCGCACCGCCTGATCCATGCCCGCCTCGAAGACGGGATTGGCCAGGTGCTCGTTGCACTGGAGGATGACCTGGTGCTTCTCCGACGCGGTGTGGACCAGCATCAGCACCGTGTCCAGCTCCTCCGCCAGCGTGTCCAGCGTGCGCAGCTGGCGGGCGCGGGCCTCCGCGTCGCCGGGCGCTCCCGCGAAGAGCAGGCCCAGCGTGCCCACCGGGGAGCCCGCCACGTCCAGCGTCTGGATGACGAGCGTGTGGCCCTCATGGGCGCGCACGCCCGCGGCGCCCGTCAGCAGCGAGCCCGGGAAGACGCCGCCCCAGTCGCCCTCGCTCCAGGTCTGCTCCACCAGCTCCTCGTCGCGCGTGGTGAGCGCGATGGCGCGCGCGCCAGTGTGCGAAAGCAGCACGGGGAAGCAGCGCCGGAAGCACTGGGCGAGCGTTTCACGCTCCCGGAGGCTCTCCTCCAGGAGGTCGTCCGCGACACGCCCGAGCTGGCGCAGGAAGCGGTACTCCTCCAGGGACAACTCAGCGGGTGGGGCGATGGGCGCGGGGGTCATGTGCGCCCCTTGTACCGCCGCCCGTGGGCCCTGTCACAGGGCCGGAGTGTGCTTCGTGCCGCCCACCACCACCCCGCCTTCCACGTCGATGAGCCAGTAGCCCTCGTGGCCCGCCTGGGTGGAGGACCCGGCGCCGAACAGGTGGGGCCGCTCCGGGGTGGCCGGGTGGTGGTAGCGCTGGTGGATGTGGCCGTGGAGCACCGCGAAGCGCGGCCCTGGCAGCAGCTTCAAGAGGGCGTCCGCGTCGTGCAGGCCATGGTACCAGCCGTCCGCGTGGTCGGAGGCATTGCGCGGCGCGTGGTGCACCACCACCAGGATGGCGCGCCCGTCCAGGCGTGAGTCCGTCAGCAGCGCGGCCAGCCCTTCGAGCTGCGCGGGGCCGACGGAGCCATAGGACAGCCCGGGCGTCGGCAGGGGCCGCGCCGAGCACAGCCCCACCACCGCGGCGCCCTCCCCCACCAGCCGCACGAAGGGAAAGGCGCCCTCGCGGCGGTACTCCGGAAGGTCGCTCTCCAGCAGGTGGCCGAAGTGCTGGGCGAAGCGGCCGCTCTGGTGGGCCCCCGGGGTGAAGACGTCGTGGTTGCCCGGAATGACGGTGCAGCGCGAAGGCGTCTGGACCAGGGGGCCCAGCGCGGCGCGGGCGGCGCGGAACTCCCCCTCCAGCGCGTAGGCGGTGAGGTCGCCGGAGAGGATGAAGTGGTCCACCCCGGGCGCCTGTCCCGCGCGGGCGATGGCGGAGAGCGTGTGCTGCGCGTGGCGGTAGGCCTTCGCCCGTCCGCCGGCCGTCAACTCGACGAGGGCCACCCAGCGGCGCCAGCCCAGCTTGTGCAAGGGCAGGGCGAAGTAGTCCTCGGTGATGTGGACGTCGGAGCAGTGCAGGAAGCGCATGGACGGGGTCACACGGAAGGGAACGCCAGGAGGCGGCGGGGCATTCTCTCCCAGCCCACCGGGGGAGGAAGTTATGGTCGCGCCCACGATGAGAGGACGTTTCGCGCCCAGCCCCACCGGGCGGATGCACCTGGGCAACATCCGCAGCGCGCTGCTGGGCTGGCTCCAGGCCCGGGCCGCGGGAGGCGCGTTCCTCCTGCGCATCGAGGACCTGGACCGCGCGCGCTGCAAGCCCCAATTCCTGGAGGACCTCTACGCGGACCTGCGCTGGCTGGGCCTGGACTGGGATGAGACGCCGCTGGTGCAGAGCGAGCGCGACGGCGTGTACCGCGAGGCCCAGGCGAGGCTGGAGCACGAGGGCCTCATCTACCCGTGCTTCTGCACGCGCGCGGAGATCGCCCGCGCGGCGAGCGCGCCCCACGGCCTGTCCGACGAAGGCCCGCGCTACCCGGGCACCTGCGCGCACCTCACCTCGGAGCAGATCTCCGAGCGCTCCCGCACGCGCGCCCCCGCGTACCGCTTCCGCGCCCGCCCCGGCGAGGTGCGCTTCACCGACGACCTGATGGGCCCCTACGTCCAGGACGTGCAGGCGCTGGTGGGGGACTTCGTGGTGCGCCGCAACGACGGCGTGGCCAGCTACCAGCTCGCGGTGGTGGTGGACGACGCGGACAGCCGCATCACCCACGTGCTCCGGGGGGATGACCTGCTGCCCTCCACGCCTCGGCAGCTCCAGCTGTACGAAGCGCTGCGCCTGCCCGCGCCCGACTTCCTCCACGTGCCGCTGGTGATGGGCGAGGACGGCAAGCGGTTGGCCAAGCGGGACGGGGCGTTCGCGCTGGCGGAGCTGCGCGCGCGCGGACGGGCCCCCGAGCATGTCCTGGGCCTGCTGGCCGCGTGGAGCGGCCTGGGTGATGGCAGCCCGGTGTCCCTGCCCTCGCTGGTCGCCCGCTTCAGCAGGGACGTGCTGCCGCACGCTCCGGTGGTGGCGCGCGAGTCACAGCTCCTCGATGCGCTAGGGCTGCGCTGAGACGGGCTGGCCGTCCGCCCCACCCTCCGGGGTGGAGCGGCCGTGTGGAAGTGAAATGAACGCGGTCAGGTGGTGCACACCTTCATCCCAGACACGTACGTCCTCGCCGTGACGACCGCGGCCGGGCGACACACGGAAACGAGGGTGCAAGTCCATGGCAACGATTGTCGAAAGCGAACGGGCCGGCGTCGTCAGGGAACGCTCCGGCGTCATCCCGGCCATTCCGGGCAGTGCGTCCAAGCTGAGCTGGGGGGCCATCTTCGGTGGCACCTTCGTGGCGCTGGGCGTGTGGATCCTCCTGTACACGCTGGGGCTCGCACTGGGCCTGTCGTCGGTGGATCCAGGCAACGCGGGCAGTGCGAAATCCGCGGGCATCTTCACCGGCATCTGGAGTGTCATCGTGCCGCTCGTTGCCCTCTTCGTGGGCGGACTGGTGGCCGCGCGCACCGCGGGCATCGTGGACAAGGCGGGAGGCGCGCTCCACGGCGCGGTGCTGTGGGGCCTGACGACGCTCGCGGGCGTCATCGTCCTGGGCATGGTGCTGTCGTCGGTGATGGGCGCGGTGTTCAACGTCGGCAAGGCGGCGGTGGGCGCGGGTGGCTCCGCGGCGATGGGCGCCGTGACGGGAGGCGGCGATGCGGCGAAGACGTTCGGCCTGGATGCCAATGATGCGCTCGCGCCGGTGAACCAGCGGCTGCAACAGGAGGGCAAGCCCGCCATCACGGCGAACCAGTTGGAGGCGGCGACCAAGGACATCGTCACCGAGGGCGTGCGCCAGGGCCGCATGGACCGTGAGCTGCTGGTGAGCAACATCGCGCAGAACACCAACCTGTCGCGCCCGGACGCCGAGGACGTGGCCAACCGCGTGGAGCAGCAGGTGGATCAAGCCAAGGCGAAGGCCGGGCAGGTGGGCCAGCAGGTGCAGCAGGGCGCGCTGAAGGTGGCGGACCAGTCCGGCCGCGTCTTCTGGGGCCTCTTCGCCGGGCTCCTGCTGGGGCTCGTCGCGGCGGTGCTGGGCGCCACCCTGGGCGTCAGCCGCCGCCAGCGCATCCTCGGGGAGGGCGTGGTGGCGACCACCACGACCACCCCTCCGACGACGACGACGACGTCGCGTCGCGAGGTGTACCCGTAGTCTCGGGCGCTCGCGTGCATCCCCGCTTCACGGTGAACCCGTGAGGCGGGTATGACACGCGGGTGGCGCCCTCGCACCGCACCGTCCTCCACTGGTTCATCATCCCCGGCGTGAGCCTGGGCCTGCTGCTGCTGTGCGCGCTCGGTGCCTCCTGGCTCACGCGGTCCAACGAAGTCCCGGAGTCGCACGTCCTCGCGCCCGCGCCGTCCCCGGTCGCTGAACCCCGCGCACCGGTCCCCACGCC
>NZ_RAWD01000426.1:0-6687 GCF_003612065.1 Corallococcus sp. CA047B | reverse complement strand
TTCCAGCCCCGTGCCCCGGCGGCTTGCCCCTCGCCCCCGCTCCGTGTTCCCCCTGGAGGGGTGCGACTCAAGGTGCTCACCCTCAACGTGGCGCATGGCGCGCCCTTCACCGTGCCGATGCCCTTCCTGCGCCGACGGGCGGCCTTGCTGGGCACGCTGGATGCGGTGGCGGCGCTGCTCGTCCGGGAGGCGGCGGACGTGGTGGCGTTGCAGGAGGCGGACCGCTCCAGCCTCTTCAGTGGACGGGTGGACCAGGTGGAGCGCATCGCCACCCGGGCCGGCTATCCGCACCTGCACCACGGCGTGCACTCGGGGGTGCCGGGGCTGTTCGCGCAGGGCACCGCGCTCTTGTCCCGCCACGCGCTGGAAGCGCGGGAGGCCGCGCACTTCGGCCGCGACCGGCGCGTGGACAAGGGCTACGTCGTCGCCACGCTCGCGGCGCAGGGCGGGCCCGGTCCCGATATCGTGTCACTGCACCTGGATCCGTTCTCCGCGACCGTGCGGAGGAGGCAGGTGGACCGGCTCATCCAGGCCCTGCGCCAGCGGCCCGAACGGCCCCGCATCGTGCTGGGCGACTTCAACGCGGAGGACGCGGGAGGCGACGGCCCCGTGGCGCGCCTGTGCGCCGAGCTGGGACTCCACACGCCGCACGAAGGCGAGCCCACCTATCCGGTGCCCCAGGCACGCCAGCGCCTGGACTGGGTGCTGGCCTCCGCCACGCTGCGCTTCACCCGGTACGCGCGCCTGCCGGAAGCCGTCTCCGACCACCACGCGGTGGTGGCCGAGCTGACGGTGGCCGGACGCTGAAGCGCGCTCAGCCGAGCACGGCGACCAACTGCCGGCACTGCGCGAGCAGCGTGCCGTCCTGCGCCCAGAGCAGCTGGGACTCCTCGGTGTAGCCCTCTGCGGCCTGACGGGAGCGGCCGGTGCGCAGGTACTGCGTGTCCGGCGCGAGCCGCGTGAGGGGAAACGTCTGGAAGAACTGCACGGTGAAGTCCACCGTGGCGGCCGCGCGGAAGCCGTCCACCTGCGACAGCACCGACGGCGGATACGCGTCCATCAAGCCCACGCACAGGGGCGCGTCCAGCACCGTGGGGTCGCGCGGCCGCAGCCAGCCCCCCACCTCCGCCACCGCCGCGCCCGAGTACGGCGGTGAACCCACGCAGTAGCGGTACTCGAAGAAGCGGCAGAAGTCCGGCATGGGCACGTCATCGGGGACGGGCGTGAGCGTCTCCGGCGCCGGCACCTCCGGCATGACGAAGTCCTGGTAGCCCGGAGCCCCACCGCGCGCGGCGCCAAACGTGGCCGTGGCCACGGCCACCACGACCCCGCCGCTCTCCACCCGCGCGGTGGCGTGGGTGACGAGCTTGCCGGCGCGCTCCAGGCGCGTGTGTACGTCCGCCACGCCCTCCACCGCGGGCGAGCAGAAGTGCACGGTGAGCGAGCGCACCGGACGCTTCGCATCGTTCAGGTGGTGCTCCAGCGCGCGCATCACCTGCCCCGCCACCACGCCCCCGTACGCGCCCCGGCCCTGATACCAGGCGGCCTCGTAACGCGAGCGGTAGTGCCCGGGGGCGAGCGGTTCGACGAGGGTCGCGACAAGGAAGGCGGCGGTCATGATGCACCGCATCCTAATCCATCACCCCTGATAGGCCTCGTCCTGTTCGATGCGGCTGAGCACCCAGTCGAACTCGCCGGATGACACCCGCGCCTGGCAGTGCGTGCAGTGGCCCGCCATGTTGATGGACAGCGGCGCGCCACACGACGGGCACTGCTTCTGGGTGTACGACAGGCCCTTCACGCCGCGTCCGCGGATCAGCGTCCAGTACTCACTGTAGGCCCGCTCCCGCGAGCGGCTGCCCCCGACGACCTTCTCGTCCTGGTCGCGCAGCGTGTAGTCCAGGCTGCTGGCGTGCATGCGCAGGGTGACGGCGTCGTAGTACGCATCCCGCGTCACCCGCACGAGCGACAGCTTCGTGATTCGCGCGTTCTCCGTGATGTTGCGCAGGCCCGCCTGACGGTAGGCGTTGATCCAGTACAGCTGCGTCTGGAAGAGGTTGTCACTGAGGAAGGGCCTCATGCCCTGCCACTCCCGGTTCGACCACGCCGTCTGCATTTCCCGGAAGATGAACTCCAGCCGGCGGCGCAGGCCCGCGGCGGAGACGGCCGGGTCCTCGCGCATGAGCGCGTTCAACGCCTCCTGCGCCCTGGGGTCGCGCACGGTGGGCAGCTCCGTGCCCTGCTCCTCGGTGGTGCCGGTGAGCTGGGGCCCGCGGCGCTCGCGCTCCAGCGACGCCATGGAGGTCACCACCCAGTCGAACCCGCCGGTATTCACCACCGTGTTGCAGTAGGAACAGAGGTGTCCCTGCACCGCGTCCAGCGGCGCGCCGCAGTTGGGGCACTTGAAGACGCGAACCTCCTCGGGCGGACGCGAGCGCACGGCCGTGTCCCGCTCCAGCGTCCACGCCTCCGCGACGTACCAGCTCTGCTCGGTGCCGGAGACCTCCGTGTAGTTGGCCTCGAAGTGCACCGTCACGGAGACGCGCGGGCTGCTCGCCGCCACGCCGGACACCTGGTCGTACGTCATGGCGCCCACCACCACGGCCTTCACCTCGGTAGGATGGCCCAGCGCCTGGAGCGAACCGATGGCTTCGTCGGACAGGTAGGCACTCAAGGTGTCCAGCCGGTCGCCACCGCGGGCCTCGTGCACCTTCGCGAAGAGCGAGGAGACGAAGTCCTCGAAGAGGATGATGGAGAAGTCCGGGTCGAGCGGCCGCATCGCCCCGTCCTCGCCGCGAGGGCCCACGCGGCCCAGCCCCGCGAGCTTCGAGCGCAGCGACATCTGACGCCGGGGCGGCGGAGGCCCGTGTGGCGTGGAGGTGCTCCAGCTCCGGGATTTCTCCTCGTGGTCCTTGCGGCCCAGGGACACGGCGACGAGGACGAACACCCCGAAGAGGCCCAGGACGAGACAGACGCCCAGGCCGCCACCGCCGCCGCCCCTGGAGGAGCCCGAACTTCCACCGTAGTAGGTGGACGAACCCCGGCTGCCGGAGCTGTAGGAGGAACGGCTGCTGGAGGAGCTGCGGCTGCTCGACGAGCTGCGGCTGCTCGACGAGCCGCGGCTGGACGAGCCCCGGTAGGAGCTGCCGCCACCGGGGCGCGCCTCGGACTCAGGCAGGGTGGTGAAGCCCAGCCCCACGAGCAGCGCGACGGCGAGGAGGAAGGATTTCGAGCCCTTCACGCCACCACCCCGGGCAGATCCGGCAGCTCGTTGACGTCGTCATCCATGCGCGGCAGCACGCGCGCCAGCGGCGGCTGGACGCGGCGCAGGGCCTGGAAGAAGGGCTCCGGCGAGGAAGACGCGACCAGCGCGGCGGAGAGCGCGGCGAGGGCCTCCTGCCACTCCGCGCCCAGCGCGGCGGTGTCCACGCCGTAATCGGCGACGACGTCCACCCGGCGCTCGAAGAGGGAGACGAACACGAGGATGCCGGTGCGCCGCGACGTGCGCGACACGCCCAGCTCGGTGAAGGCGGCGCGGGCGGTGGTGCGCACGGCCTCTTCCTGGAGCTTGCGCGAGGTGAGCGCGCGGCGCAGCGCGGGAAGGCCCCGGCTGGCCAGCGTCCCCGCGAAGAAGGCGAGCAGCACCACCGGCGGGAAGACGGCGAGGTGGATCTCCTGCGGGATGAACAGGAGCACCATCAGCACGACGAACGCGAGGCTCGCGCCCACCCGCGCATCGGTGTGGGCGTAGTTGCCGGAGATGGAGCGGACGGCCACCACGACCTCGGCGGAGGTCTGGGATTCAATGGCCGCGACGGCTTCCGCGGCCTGGGTCCGAGCGGCTTCTTCGAGGAACGTCGTGGCCATGATGGGCGGGCACTATAGCCAACCCTCCGACGCCCCGGGCCTACGCGGGCAGTCGCCAGTCGATGGGCTTCTGGCCCCGGGCCTCGAGTTCGGCGTTGGTCGCGCTGAAGGGCTTGCTTCCGAAGAACCCCTTGCTGGCGGACAGCGGCGAGGGGTGGGTGCCCTCCATGACGACGTGTCGCTTCGCGTCGATGAGCGACTTCTTCTTCTGGGCGGGCTTGCCCCAGAGGAGGAACACGACGGGGTCGGGCTTGTCGCTCACGGCGCGGATGACGGCGTCGGTGAACTGTTCCCAGCCGTGTTTCGCGTGGCTGTTGGGTTCGGCCTGGCGGACGGTGAGCACGGTGTTGAGCAGGAGCACGCCCTGCTTCGCCCACGGGATGAGCGACCCGTCGCGAGGCTTCGGAGCGCCCACGTCGCTCTGGAGTTCCTTGAACATGTTCACGAGCGAGGGCGGAGGGGGCACGCCGGGCTGGACGGAGAAGGCCAGGCCATGGGCCTGCTTGGGGCCGTGGTAGGGGTCCTGGCCCAGCAGCAGCACGCGCACGTCGGCGTAGGGCGTGAGGCGGAACGCGGAGAACATGTCGGCCTCCGACGGGAACACGGTGTGTTCGCTGCGTTGCTCGCGGACGAAGCGCTCCAGGTCCTTGAACGACGGCGCGTGGATGGCGTCATGCAGCACCTTCTTCCAGTCTTCGGGCAACCCGTCCGCCAGCATCGTTGTGACCCTCCCTGAAATCCCCACCCTACCCCGCCTCCCAGACACAGGGGCCGCCGTGATGTCGCCGTCATGCCGCACGGCGAACATCGCGGCGGGGACGGGAACGACGGTCAGGGCGAGGGGACAGGAGGCGCGCGCGTCCCCGCGTCCAGCCACTGGGAAGGGAGGTCGGGGAGCGGTTCGCCCCAGGAGGTATCTCCCACGGGGATGGACGTAGCCGGCGCATCGGGGGCGCCCGCATCGGGGCTGCCCGGAGCGCGCGTGCCGTCGGGTTCGCCGTCGTGGAGGCTGCGCAGGATGCGGCCCTCGGAGATCCTGACCGCGTAGGTGGCACCGCCATCCAGCAGGCGCACGCCTGGAGTGCACGCGCGGGGATCCGCGTCGATGCGGACGAAGGCGATGTCTCCTTCCCGGAGGATCCGGAAGCGGTAGGACTCCCGTCGGTTCCAGCACGACCGCCCTTCGTGCTCACGGGGAAGGAACGCATCGGCGGCGAGGACTCCGGCGCGAAGCAGGGCCCCGTCCAGCGCATACACCTGTCCCGGAGCATCGGTGGACAGCGCGACCCGCGAGGAGAAGTCCGGGAAGACGATGGACGGGTCCTCCACCCGGGAGGACTCGGACGAAGCCCCCTGGCGCCGCATGCACCCGATGAACAGCACCATCCCCAGAAGCAGCAGGCGCCTCATGGTCCCGTCCCCCTCACGCAAGGCCCCTGGAGTTTCTCGCAGGGAAAGCGAGCAGGCAATCAGGTCAGGTGCTTGGGGTCGGCGCCAGGGCGCGCTAGCCTTGCTCCCGCCATGACGATGTACACCGAGTCGCTCCGCGCCTTCCTCAAGCCCGTCCTGCCCTACCTGGACGACGAGTCGGTGTCGGAAATCATGATCAACGGCCCCACCGACGTGTGGATCGAACGCAAGGGCCGCCTGACCAAGACGGATGCCTCCTTCTCCGAGGAAGGCCTGATTGGTGCCGCGCGCAACATGGCCCAGTTCGTCGGTCGCCCGCTCACCGACGAGCGCCCCCGCCTGGACGCGCGCCTCCCGGATGGCAGCCGTATCCACGTGGTGATTCCGCCCATCGCGCGCAACGGCACCACCATCTCCATCCGCAAGTTCTTCAAGGACAAGCTCAGCATCGACTCGCTGATGAAGTTCAAGTCGCTCACCAAGCCCATGGCGCGACTCATCGAGGCGGGCATCGCCACCAAGCTCAACATGCTGGTGGCCGGCGGCACCGGCTCCGGCAAGACGACGCTGCTCAACATCGTCTCGTCCCTCATCCCCGACGAGGAGCGCATCCTCACCATCGAGGACTCCGCCGAGCTCCAGCTCAACCAGTCCCACATCGTGGCCTTCGAATCCCGCCCCCCCGACAAGTTCGGCAAGGGCGGCGTGGACATGGGAGACCTGCTGCACTCCGCGCTGCGTCTGCGCCCGGACCGCATCGTGGTCGGCGAGGTCCGCGGCGGCGAGGCCTTCCACCTGATGCAGGCCATGAACACCGGCCACGGCGGCTCGCTGGCCACCACGCACGCGAACACGCCCACGGACACGCTGCGCCGCATTGAGTCCCTGTGCCTCATGTCGTCCGTGGAGCTGCCCATGGTCGCCGTGCGCGCCCAGGTGGCCAGCGCCATCAACTTCGTCATCTGCTGCGAGCGCCTCCACGACGGCAGCCGGAAGACCATCGCCCTGTCGGAGGTGCTCCCCCTCACGGAGAAGGGCGAGTACCGCACCCAGGACATCTTCGTCTTCACGCCCGTCTGCAAGGACGAGCACGGCCACATCCTGGGCTACCACGCGCCCACCGGCATCATCCCCAACTTCATCAACAAGGCGCGCGCGTACGGCTTCGAGGACCTGGACGACGCCTTCTTCGACCCGGCCACCTACGGCGTGCCGCCCCCGCCCAACTTCCAGGTCGGCGAGGCGTACACCCTGCGCTGGGCGCCCTCGCTGAAGCACCGCGAGCAGGGCCTCCCGGACCCCGCGCACTTCAAGGAGGAGTGGGGCCGCTTCGAACAGCTGCTCAAGAACGCCGGTCCGGACGGGCCCTCCAGCCCCGCCGCCAAGCCCGCGCCCTCCGTGCAGGTGCAG
>NZ_RAWD01000425.1:0-6714 GCF_003612065.1 Corallococcus sp. CA047B | reverse complement strand
GGGCAGGGGCGCTGTCGCGTGGTCGTTCCAGAAGCGCACGAGGTCGCTCCACTTCGAGCAGCGCCCGTACCCGGTGAGGGCGATGCCGATGCGCCACCGGCGGCGAATCTCGGCCGGCGGGCCCCGGGCAAGCAGCTCGCGCATGGCCGCTGGGTCTCCGCGGTCCTGTCGGTACTCGGCGCGGCGTAGTTCCTGGAAGTCGGACGCGAGTTGCTCGGACAGGGCGGGCTCGGTGGCTGGCGGCGGCTCGTGGGGCAGGAGCCCGTGCGCGTCCTTGCTGGCCGGAACGACTGCCGAAGGGCTGGGCGGCGTCGCGGAGCTGGCGGCGTCGGACCCGTCGTCTTCAGCCCGAACCGTCAGCGGGAGTCCCCCCGGCTCAGCCGGACAACCATCTCCATTCCCACAACCATCTCCATCTCCAACAACCACCGGTACTCGACGGGATGCATCCACACCCTGCCGTGGCTTTTCACGGCTTGCCGTGGAACTTCCCGGCTCGGGCGGTGGAGGCAAGCCGAAGGACGTCTCCTTGGGATGTGGGCGCTGGTGCTTCTTGAAGTTCCGGATGGCGACGCAGCGCTTCCCGTCGGCCTCGTACCGCTGGATGAAGCGCCCCTGCTCAAGCTCACCCAGAAGCCCCGCTACATCGGCGTCGTGGTACGGAAACACGCCCGCCTTGAGCCGCGCCGGTCGGTCCTCCAGGCGACCGTCTCTGTCGGCCTGCGTCCATAGGCCGATGAAGAGCAGGCGCGCCAGCGGCGAGACCGTCGCGAGTTCCTCATCCATGAAGAAGTCGGGCTTGATGCAGCGGATCCGGGCCATGGCGCTAATCCTTGCTGACGTCCTGCTGCTGGAAAAAGGCTCGCCCGACAGCCATCGACTGACGCAGGTACAGCGCGAAGGGCCGGGGAATAACGGCGACGGTGATGAGCGTCAGCCTGGGCAACGGGGCGAAGATGAACACCTCTCGCCCGCGGACGATGGGCAGTCGCCCGGGGTGGATCCGCGCGAGGGCGAGGAGCCACCTGCGCAGCGGTTCCGAGCACGCCTCGGCGGGCTTCCCGTGCTCGTATGCATGGGCCGCACGGGCGAGGAGCGCGGGCGCGGCTGCCGGCGAGTTGGAGGCGCGGCTGGCTCACCACCGGCCCTCAGCGAGTCGCGCCACCTTCGCGCGCTCGTCCGTGAGCTTCTTCGTCCAGAGCGCTTTGAATGCTGCCGCCCCGCCGCTGATGGCGGCCAGCGCCTCCCGCGCCTGCTCTCGCACTTCGCGACGGAGGTACGGTCCGTGACCGCACGCAGCGCAGGTGAACTGCTCGTCGCCCTCGTCATCCAGGAACGGATAGACGGCACGCTGCTCGCACTTCGGACAGGACGGGAAGTCAGGCATGGCTTCCCTCGGTCTCAACCGCAGGCCCTCGCAGTCCGTCGAAGACGGTGGCGGCACACACCCGGTCCGCGCCCGGCAGGTCGCGCTCGCGCATGACCGACGCCAGGCGCTGGGCAATCCACTCCCGGTCCGTCTGCTTCGCGCGAATCTCGTCCGGCGTCTTCACGCAGGAGCACGGCTCAGCCGCGCTGCCGCCGTCGCAGCGCTTCTTGTCCTTGTTGCGCTTGCCCTTCTGCTCCTCCTCGCTCAACTCGCGTACCGAGTGCTCTTCGATTTCGTGACCGCACGTGAAGCACTTCAGCGCGGCGACCGCGAGAACCAGGTCAACGGGCGTCGGTTTGACGACCTCCCCGTCGCTTGCCGCGAACCAGTCGCCGTTCGGCTTGCGACCCTTGAAGCGTCCGCCGCGCACAGCGCGCACCAGCAGCTTCGTCTTGTCGTGCTCCGCCTGCATCCGGTCCAGTTGTTGCCAAACGGAAACGCTCACAGGACACCTCCAGTGCGGTGCTTGAAGGAACGACGGGTGTTGTCGACGGCGAGGCGCAGGTACGGCGCGGCGGGGGTGGACTCGGGGAGGGGCCGGTGGCGGTAGACGCGCCACCAAAAGAGGACGACGCAGTGGCAGTAGCTGGCGGCGAGCGGCCACCACCACACGGTGGCGCGCGCCCAGTACGCGGCGAGGAAGAGGGCCACCGCCGCAGCGACGAGGAAGGCGTCATGCATGGCTCGCCTCCAGCATGGCGCCGCTGGTGTCCTTCTCCTGCACGACGACCTTCACCACCGACACAGAGGACGGGAGCCACGCCTCGAAGACGTCCCACACCCACCGCGCCACGTTCTCGCTGGTGGGGTTGTCGAGGCCCGGGACATCGTTGAGGGTGCCGTGGTCGAGTTGGCCGTGGACGTGCTGCTGCCAGACGCGGTCGAGGGCGGCGAAGTCCACCACCATCCCCTTGCTACCGCCGTCCTTCTGCACGGGGCCGGAGACGTGCACCTCCAGCACGAAGTTGTGCCCGTGCATACGCCCGCACTTGTGCCCCTCGAGGACGTGAGGCAGCCGGTGGGCGCATGACAGGGTCCAGGACTTCCAAATCGTCGTCTTCATGCGACACCTCCGGTGGTTGCTGCGTAGGCGGGCGCGCGGGTCACGCTCCCGAGATTGAAGAGGTCGAGCTGCGAGCCGCCAACGAGGGCGACGACAGGCGCGGCTTCGCGCCGGAGCGCCTTCCCCAGCAGGCGGTACCAGGCCCAGACGTTGTGGAAGCCGCGGCGCCGGTTCCGGTCGTTCCCGCGGAAGACGAGCACCTGGATGCCGTGCCGCTGGCAGAGGGCGCACGGACAGGTGCGCCACGGCTGGGCTTCCAGCGTGCGCTGATTCTCCGCGCGCATGGACTTCCGGCCCGGCAACGTCAGCGCCTCGTACTCCTCAAGGGCGTCGAGGAGTCCCGCGGGTACCGGCCCCCTCTCACACGCAGCGAGGCCTTCGAGGCATGACTTCTCCAGGCGCTGCGCCTTCGCCAGCGTCTCGCCTGCCAGGGACTTCGCCGCGCGACCGTTGGCGTAGGGCACGCGCACAGCGGCGTAGGCGTCGCCGTCCAGCGTGATGTAGTTCTCCCGGGCGTGCAGCCACGCGCGGCGGAGCGGGGACGAACTGTCCACGCTGCGCACGCCCAACGCGACGAACGCGCGAGCCGCTTCCGCGCGGGCGAGGCCGAAGAGGTGGATGCCCACGGAGGCGGGCACCACCTGGTGCACCTCCTGGAGGATGGCCAGGACAGCCTCCGTCGGGGCCATGACGAGGCCCCCGAGGGCGATGTGGTGGTAGCCCATGGCCACCACCTGGCGCGCTGCCTCCGCGTACGTGGCGGGGCTCCACCCCTGCACGGCCCCCCACGGCTGCCATGCGTGTCCGGCTGCGCGGTGGCCACGCAGGAAGTCCGAAGCGTTCTGCAGCGTGAGCTCGTACCGGGCTCGTCTGTCCTCGTCCGACGCCGCCACCGCGGCGATGTGGTCGAGGCTGACGCCCATGTCGAAGCCGAGCTGCGTGTAGTACGCGAGCATGTCCTCGGTGCTGAAGGGCGGAGCCGCTTCCGAGGCGTAGCCGAAGGCGCCGCAGTCTCCGAGCACCGGCACGGCCGGCGGCACCCGCAGGTAGCGATGCACGCCGAGTTCCGCGAGGCGGCGCGCCTTCGCCCGCGGCGACTCCGCCTCCATGCGCGACACCAGCAGCCCGTCGAAGTTGGGAGAGGGGTAGAGCTGGTGGGCATACTGCTCCGTCTCCCATGCTCCCTTCGCGGAGCGCGTATCCGTGGCGAAGTCGAAGTCAGGGTCCACCCTGTCGTCGCAATCGGGCAGGAAGTAGCGGAGTTGCCGCCCGCGGGACTCGGCCAGCCACTCCCGTGAGACGGGGGCGACGAAGTCGGCGCGGGCAATCACCGCCGCTGCCGAAGCCGTCCGGGCCTCTCTGGCGCGTTTGAGCCATGAGAGCCGCCCGCCCTGCGTCAGCCCCTCCATCGGCACCACCACTCGCCAGGAAGCCGGGAAGTGCGGCCGCAACGCTTCCACGTACGGCGCGCCAGCGAGGATGTGCACCTCCGCTGTCGAGGCGCCGAAGCGCTCCACCAGGGCGCCAGCCGTCGCGCGCCCCCACTCCTCGCGCTTCGCTCGCGGCAGAGAGGCAAGGTGAAGGTCGTACGGCTTCAGCACCTCATCGAGATGAACCAGCCCGTGCTCCGCGCTCAGGATGGCGGTGCGCTCCTCGCCAGCGAGCGCGAGCGCTTCGCGCAGCGCGCCCTTGAACAGCGGCCCCGTGTAGAGGTCGCGCGCAGGGGATGGGACTTCGCGCTTCTCCGAGCCGCACCCCACCAGCGCGATGCGCACCGGGCACGTCATGGCGCCACCTGCGTCCGCTGTCGAGCCAGGCGCTGCGCGGCGAGGTCGCGCCCGGACTCGGTGAGGTGCAGCGAGCGCGCGATGTCCGGCTCCCACGTCACCAGGTGCTTCTCCTTGAGCGCGGCGAGGTGGCAGACGGCGGCCGTGTGGCTGCGCCAGCCGAAGTGCTCGGCGATGTCGCGGATGGAGGGCGCGAAGCCCCGGGCCTGGGTGGACTTCGCGATGAAGGCGAGGACGTCGTCTTGCTTCTGCGTGGTGCGCGGCGCACCGCCTCGGGGCTCGCGCGGGGGCATGGGGCAGCTCACCGGCCGGCCTCCGGCTCGCAGACGTCGCAGGGCATGCCGACGGGGCAACCGTGGGGCGTGGCGGCGGTGCTCCACTCCGTGCGCTCGGCGGCGGGAGCTCCTTCGGCAGGCGCCCCGGAGAAGGCCGCGACGAACTCGCGGAGTTGCCGGTACTGCACCACGTTGAAGCCGAACGAGAGCGCGATGGTGCTGTCTGGCCCCGGGCGGAGGTTGAGGGTCGTTCCTGCCCAGCCAGCGAAGGGACGTGCCGCCTTCGTCAGGCGCTTCACCTCCGCGCGGAGGGCATCCCGCTCCGCCAGCACCTTGTCGGCCGCCGCGTCGAGGCCCCAACCGTCCAGCGGGCCTTCCGCGCCCAGCTTCTGGGCCACCTCCGCCACCTGCCCGTGGACGCGCTGCAGGTGTTCCTTCGTGGTGGCCAATTCGTTGCGCGCGGACTCCGTGGCGGAGGCGAGCGCATCCACCATCCCGAGCAGGTCCTTTACGTCCTGCCAACTGGCGGCGATGAAGCGCGCGTCCGGGTGGTTGATGTCGGTGATGCGCCCGCGCGTGGGGTCGGTGTCGGGCACCGCCAAGTCTGACGCGCGATGGAGGAGTCCGTCCGTGCAGAAGAAGGGCTGCGCGCTGCTCATGCCCCAGCGCCGGAAGGCCATCAGTGTGTCGCGCCGCGAGCACAGCTCGATGTACTTCGACGGCGAGTAGCCGAACCACTTCCACGGCCCCTCCGCCGACGCTGCGTGTCGCGCGCGGATGGCCTCCAGCTTCGTCGTGTCGGGCGTGCTCACCGGGCACCGCCCTTCGTCACGGCCTCGACCTGGAGCAGCAGCCCATCCATCACCTGGCCCGTGGGCGTTCTATCGAACGCCTCGGCCACGCCGCACAACAAGGCCCTCACCGTGGACATCTGCTGCCGGAGGATTGCCACCTCGGCGCGAGCCGACGACAACTCCGTGGACGTCTTCTTTTCGGTGCTGCGCGGCGCCGCGCGGGCGCCCCTCGACTTCGACATGGCACGTCTCCCTCGCGCTGGTGGCGCGGACCCGTGACGGGGTGGGGTGGAAGCCCGGCTGCGCTACAGCTGCGCTCGCGCGGGGGACTGCGTGCCGTGCTCCAGTTGCCGGAGCAGAGGGGCCGCCGGGAAGGCGGTGCTGCCGTCAGGTGCTCGCGGATGCTGCGAGGCCGAGGCGCGGGTGACGACTACGGGTGCTGCTACCACTCAGCGGGCAGGACGCGGAACTCCACGCGCCACACCCAGGGGTTGGAGAGCCAGGAGTTCTCGCCGTTGATGGCGTTCCACAGGTTTCCGAAAGCGAAGCGGGCCGTGTCGAGGCAATGCTCAGTGCCCCTGTCCAACTGCTCGACGCTCATCGCCCAGCCGGGGCGCTGGCGGCCATAGTTGCCACGACCGAAGTCGCGGAAGACGGCGCCCTCCGCCTGCGCGTCCCCCTCGGTGATGTCGTGCAGTCGCTCGACGCTGGTGGACACCACCTCCAACGTCAGGCGCGAGGCCCAGCGCGGCATGTGGATGGACGGCCGCCAGCGGACGTCCTGCTCAGCCGGGATGTTCTCCATGCCGCGCGCGGTGGCGTTGCCGGGGTAGTCGGCGCGATAGACGGCTTCGTTGGCACTCGTGATGTGGAACGCCTCGCGCACCCAGAGCCGCTCCCCGGGCTGGCCGTAGGGGCAGGTGATGTCGTCGCCGGGGTCTCCGTGCCGGTCGGCGTTCACGGGAACGATTACGCCCTGCTTGTCGTACCACCCAAGCTTCCAGCCTCGCTGCGGCTTCACCAGTCGCCGGGTGACGGTCTTCCGGCCGCCGAGCAGCGCCCGAACCATCGGTGCGGAGAAGAGGATGGGGCGCTCGCGGACAGCAGGGGCGGACGCAGCGAGGGCAGTGCTACCCATGGCGCACCCCAATCGCGGTGACGCCCATCAGGTCCAGGCAGCGGGAGCACTTCGTCCAGGGGTGGGGGCCGTGGCCGGCCTCCTCATGCAGCGCTTCGGCCAGCCGCTCCAGGGCCGAGGTCGCGGCGAAGGCGGCGCCCTTGGCTTCCTCCCGTTTACCGCGCCCGGCACCGGCGGCCATCAGCCCCACCGACTGCCGGATGACGGCGCCAGGGCTGTCTCTTATAC
>NZ_RAWD01000424.1:0-6751 GCF_003612065.1 Corallococcus sp. CA047B | reverse complement strand
ACGCTGACGCGTTCGCCTCGGCCACCCGGACGCGGATCCCGGCTGGTGGCGCGGGCGGGCGCGCGGGTGCTGTGGCTTGCCAGCGTGCGGTGGCGCGAAGGCCCCTCGGCTTCACGCGCCGCGGCCTGGGCCGCCTCGACGTGGGCTTCGGCCCGCTCGGTGGCGACGAGGCGCGGACGCTGCGACGCGCGCACCTCCTCCTTCGTGTCCTCCGTGTACTCGAAGTGGAACAGGCGCTTGATGACCAGCGTGGCGTACGCGCCGGGGGGCAGCGTGAAGGCCACGTTGACCTTGATGTCGCCGCGGTTCACGTCGTCGTTCTGCGTGCGGCCCACCACGAGCTTGTGCGGGTGCATCAGCAGGGGGCGCTGCTCTTCCTTGAAGTAGAGCAGGCGCTCCGCGTTCTTGATGCGCAGGTCGGAGAGCTTGAGCTTCTCGCGGCCCAGCACCCACGCCATGGCCTCCGCCACCTTCGGGTCGCTGAAGGTGGAGTCCGGCCCGACCAGCGGGAACGTCGCGTCGCGCAGCGTGTTCAGGACCTCCGGGCTCGCGTCCCGGAAGTGCAGCAGCGTGCCGGCCTGGTAGCGCATGGGGAACATGTGCTCGCGCGGCAGCAGCAGCTGCAGGTAGCGCCGGACGCCCTCGTTCCAGAGGAAGCTCTGGTACTCGAAGAGGATCATCGCCCGGTAGTCCGAGTCGATCTGCAGGAACGCCCGCATCCAGTCGTTCGGATGGTCGCGCAGCGAGCGCAGGATGCGGTGGTACTTCTTCGCACCCTCGAAGGGCACGCGCGCGTCCCACTGGCCCCAGTTGTCGCGCCAGAAGCCCTTCACCTTGGCGTCCTCGGTGCGATCCAGCTCCGAGGGACGGGCGAAGTAGTTGTGCAGCGCGGCCTCGAAGTCGCCCCGGATGATGTCCTTGGCGATGAAGCCCTGGCCGTGCTTGAGCGCGCCGAAGCGCTGACTGTCGAAGTAGTTCACCACGCCCAGGCGGTTGACCTCGGCGGTGGCCAGATTCAGCGGCGCCAGCGAGTCGTGCGACAGGGCGCGCACGGTGACGGAGAAGCGGTTGGAGGTGATGTTGCGCGCCGACAGCGCCTTGTCCGTCCGGCCCAGGAACTTCAGGCGCAGGTCGGGCTCCTGCATGTCGACGTCCGCGCCATCCACCGCGATGATCTGCTCGGTGCGGCCCTGCTTGTCCTTCAGGCCGCAGTAGCTGATGGAGCCCGGCTTCAAGCCGAACTTGGTGATGAGGCGGTTGACCGCGTCAAAGGTGGACAACTTCTGCTTGTCCATGAGGTAGACACGATGCCGCCCATTGGCGGCTTCGTCGAAGCGGTAGGACTCCTTCACGGAGAAGTCCTCGGGTTTTTGCTTGATTCGCACGACAGCCCCCTTAGCAGCGTGGACGCGCGGAATGAAGCGTTCGCGCCGGAAATGGGCATAACCTGCAACCCCATGAGATCTCTTCCCGTCCTGCTCCTGCTGGGGTTCGCCAGCGTCACGGTGGGCTGTGCCACCCCCCTTTCCACGATGCAGACGGCGAAGACGCTGTCGCCCGGCCAGGTCCAGGTGACGGGCAGCATGGGCGTCTTCGTGCCGGTGGGCACCCTGGCCAGCGTGGTGGACGTGGGCATCGACCAGGGGCGCGAGGCGATGGACGCCATCGAGGAGGGCCGGCCCTACACCCTCTCCGAGGAGGATCAGCAGCGCCTGCTCACCGCCGGCATCGCCCTGGTGGTGGCCCCGCCGGGCGTCAACCCGGAGCTGATGGTGCGGGTGGGCGTCCTGGACGGGCTGGACCTGGGCGGCCGCTTCAGCAGCAACGCCCTGCGCTTCGACGGCAAGGTGCGGCTGGCCCACGGCGGGGAAGAGAGGAATCGCTCCTACGACCTGGCCCTGGGCCTGGGGGTGTCCAAGCACCTGTTCTCCGGGGCGCTGCTGGACGTGCTGGAGGTGGTGGAGCTGGGAGACTTCAACCGCTTCGACGTGGAGGTGCCGCTGTACCTGAGCGCCGAATACGGCGACGTGTTCAAGCTCTACGGGGCCCCCAAGTACGTCTACAGCCACACCCGGCTGGACGCGCAGCTGGTGGACTTCGCCCAGCAGGGCGCCCCGGTGACGGGCTTCGACGTGAGCCTGCCCACCACGGTCAGCAGCCACTTCGTGGGCTCCACGGTGGGCTTCGCCCTGGGCTACCGCTACGTGCACATCTACGCGGAGCTGACGGGCGGCTACGTGTACTGCAAGCCGGACATCTTCGGCGGGAAGCGGGACCTGGGCGGGATGACCTTCCTGCCGTCCATCGGGCTGGCCTTCCGCTCGCCCGGCGCCCGTCCGCCCGCGTCAGCGGCCCCGGCGGCCCCGGGGACGGTGGCCCCGCCTTCGATATGAGCCCCTTGAGGTCGCTTCGAAGCCCCGGGACTGACCGGCCGTACAGGGGGACAGCGGCCCGGAAGGGGTGGGGCGACGCGAGCGTTCCTTTGGGGCGGAGGGCTCTGGTAGTGTCCGGACCGGTGAGGATTCGCGCGTGAACCAGGCACCCGCCCCATTCCCGCCCAGGTCCGGGTCGCACCCGCGCGGGCCGCACCTGACGGGGCGGTTCGCGGACGGGACGCTGGGGGAGTTTCCCCTGGGGCCGACGACGTCGCTCGGCCGCCATCCGTCCAACACGCTGCGGCTCGTGGACCGTGAGGTCTCCAAGGAGCACGCCACCATCGAGAAGGTGGGCCGGGACTTCGTCCTGCGCGACCTGAACTCGTCCAACGGCACCTTCGTCAACGGGCGCCGGGTGACGGGGGAGATGCGGCTGCGCGACGGGGACGAGATCGCCCTGGGCTCCTCCCGGCTCGTCTTCCACAACGGCGAGGCCGCCCCGGGCCAGGGCAACCCGCCCACGCTGCCGGGCGTGACGGTGGTGGCGAACGCCGTCTCCATGCCGGCCTTCCTGGCCCAGATGGACCAGGTGCCGCAGAACTTCCGCCCGTCCGACCAGGTGACGGACACCGCCGCGCTGCGTCGCGACTACGAGAAGCTGAGAATCGCCCATGAGTTCCACCGGCAGGTGAGCCTGAAGGGCAACCAGGCGGACCTGTTCGAGCAGATCTTGAAGGTGGCCTTCGAGCTGCTGGCGGCCGACCACGGCGTCATCCTGAAGGTGGGCGTGGAGGGGGAGTTCATCCCGGCCGCGGTGCACCACCGGCAGGGCAAGATGGTGAACGTCATGCTGTCGGACACCGTGCTCAAGCGCGTGGTGGAGACGGGCAAGGCGGTGCTGACGGCGGACGCCATCATCGACGAGCGCTTCTCCGCGGCGGAGAGCATCGTGGCGCAGGGCATCCGCTCCGCCATGGCGGTGCCGCTGATGGTGAACGGCGACATCCAGGCGGTGCTCTTCCTGGACAGCCGGCAGCAGATCAACGCCTTCTCGGAGAAGGACCTGACCATCCTGTCCGGCATCGCCGCGCAGGCCGGCATCGCGCTGGAGAACGCGGCCCTGGCGGAGCAGATCCGCAACGAGGCGGTGACGCGCGCGGAGCTGTCGCGCTTCCTGTCCAAGGCGGTGGCGGACGCGGTGATCAACGGCGGCACGGAGGACTTGCGCCAGAGCCGGCTCGCGGAGGTGAGCTGCCTGTTCGCGGACATCCGTGGCTTCACCACCCTGGCGGAGAGTGATTCGCCGCAGGAGGTGGTGTCGATGCTCAACAGCTTCTTCACCGCGATGGCGGACGTGGTGTTCCGCTACGAGGGCAACCTGGACAAGTTCATCGGGGACTGCGTGATGGCGGTGTGGGGCCCGCCCTCGTCGCACCCGGATGATCCGGGCCGCGCGTTGAGGGCGGCGCTGGAGATGCAGGACGCCGTCACGGAGCTGAACCGGCAGCGCGTGCTGGACGGCAAGAAGCCCATCGAGGTGGGCATTGGCGTCAACACGGGCCAGGCCGTCGTGGGCTACATGGGCAGCGCGGAGCGGCACGAGTTCACCGCCATTGGCGACACCGTCAACACCGCGTCGCGGCTGTGCGGCATCGCCAAGAGTGGCGAGGTGCTGGCGTCGGAGGCGACGGTGCGCAAGTCCGGGCCGGGCTTCGACGTGGAGGAGCTGCCGATGCTCCAGGTGAAGGGCAAGGAGAAGGGCGTGCAGACCTTCCGCGTGCATGGCGCGGAGCTGACCACCTCCACCTCGCGCAAGGTGCGCTGATCCATGCGCGCCATGACCACGACGCAGTCGTGCCCCAACTGCGGCACGGTGCACGACACCCGGGTGTACGTGAGCGGCCAGAAGGTCGTCTGCCGCTGCGGCATCCGGTTCGAGGTGCGGCGCGCGGATGTGTCCAGCATCCGCCCGGCCGACGCGTCGCTCAGCAGGCCGCCTGTCCGCAACGACGATGAAACAGGCGTCGCGGTGACGTTCGTGCCGCGCACGGTGGGAAATCCACCGGTGTCGATGTCACCTTCCGCCGATCCAGGTGTTGGGACGGGCAGGGAGGACAGCAGGTTGGGACGTGAGACGGATCCGTACGGCGGAGCTTCGGAGGCGACGGCCCTGGCCGGGCCGCCTTCGACGTCCGTGCGGGCGGAAGCCGTCTCCGATTCCCCGGGGGGAGCCGAGATGAACGTCCTGCGACCGGATGGCGTGGCGAAGTCGGGTGAGGGCGAGCTGCCCGGAAGCGTCGTTCCGGCCACGGTGGAGGGCCTCTCCGGGCACACGTCCGGGGTGGCGCTGCCGGCGTCGGACCCCCAGGCGATGGACGCTTCGGTGGATGGGGACGGGGCCACGGTGGTGCGTCCTCCCCAGAAGGCCCGGCCCCAGGTGGACACGGCCTTGCGCCACATCGAGAACGCGGAGACGGTGCTGACGGGCGCGAAGCCCCAGCTTCCGGGCCTGGAGCTGCTGGAGGTGCTGGGCCGCGGCGGCATGGGCGAGGTGTGGCTCGCGCGCCAGCAGTCGCTGGGCCGCACGGTGGCGGTGAAGGTGTTGCCGCCCCGGCTGGCGAAGGACGCGGAGTTCGTGTCGCGCTTCGACAAGGAGGCGACGGCGCTGGCGGCCCTGAGCCACCCCCACATCGTGCAGATCATCGACCGGGGCGTCGCGGGCGAGCACTACTACTTCGTCATGGAGTACGTGGAGGGCCAGTCGCTGCGCCACGCGCTGAGCGGCGCGGATCCGATTTCGCCCCAGCAGGCGCTGAAGGTGCTCCTGCAGGTGACGCGCGCGGTGGAGGCGGCGCACGAGAAGAACATCATCCACCGCGACCTGAAGCCGGAGAACATCCTGCTGGATGGGCGGCTCAACGCGAAGGTGGCGGACTTCGGGCTCGCGGGCATCCGGCAGCCGGACTCCCAGAAGCAGCTCACCGCCACGTCGGTGGCCATGGGCACGCTCAACTACATGGCCCCGGAGCAGCGCCGGGACGCGAAGAACGTGGATGGCCGGGCGGATCTCTTCTCGCTGGGCGTGATGATGTACGAGGCGCTCACCGGCGAGCTGCCCGTGGGCCGCTTCAAGCTGCCGTCCCAGCGCGTGCGCGGCCTGGATCCGCGCCTGGATCCGGTGGTGGAGCGCCTGCTGGAGACGGACCGCGAGGCCCGCTACGCCACCGCCACGGAGGTCTGCGAGGCGCTGGAGTCCCTGGTGTCCGCCTCGTCGCCGCCGCACCAGGCGGTGCCCGGGGCGGAGCTGGCGCGGGTGCGTCGCGCGGACATCCTCCCCGCGGGGCAGGTGGCCCCGGGGGCGGAGAGCGTCCTCCTGGAGAGGTTCAACGCGGGCTGGGGCCGGGTGCGCACGGGCCTGTCCGTGGTGGGGGGACTGGCGCTGCTGGGCTTCGGGGTGCGCGCCTTCGTGGGGCCGGTGAGCCTGCACCTGGGCCAGGACGACAAGTACGTCATCGGCACGCAGGGCGTGAAGGTGAAGCCGGGGCAGGCGCAGTGGCCGCCCAACACGGAGGGCGAGGTGTTCTCCGACATCACGCTGACGCCGCCCAACGGCAACGGCACGGCCTCCACGCTGAAGGTCGGCTTCGGCGAGGGCACCGAGGAGATCAACGTCCACAGCGGCACGTGGCGCATGGTGGACGGCGAGCTGCAGGCCATCCAGGGCGGCATGGAGACGGACGGCAACAAGCTGGTGCCGCGCGCCTACCTGGCGCACCGCTACTTCTCCAGCGACGACTTCACGGCGGAGACGCTGATGGACGTGAAGCCGCTGGGCCGCGAGTACCTGGTGGAGGAGGACGCGCAGCACTTCGGGGAGCTGGCGTTCCGCATCCGCGACGTGCAGGTGTCCGTCTTCGCCATCCCGGACGTGGGCATGCGCCTGTCGTGGCGCTACATCTCCGCCGAGGACGGACGGGAGATCGTGGGCAACAGCGCGGACGACGCCCGCAACCTCGTGGGTGACGAGATGCCGCTGCCCCGGCAGGGTCCGTTCCTGGTCCGCCTCCAGCTGCGCAAGCAGAAGAGCGGCGTGCGCGCGGACGCCTTCCTCAACAACAAGCTCTTCGCCACGAAGATCCTCCCCGGCTTCGACGGCCGCGTGGGCAAGCTGGCGCTGGGGTGCCGCAACCTGAAGTGCACCTACGACGATCTGAAGGTGTCGGGGACGCTCAAGGAGCGTCCGGTGCGCAAGGTCGCCAACGGCGGCGAGTAGCCGCGCCCGTCGTGGGGCTTGCCGCCCCGTCCTCCCATTCCCACCTTGCTCCCGCCGGGCTCCGTGTCCTTCACGGGCCGGTGGGGCGGGGGTAGGGCATGGG
>NZ_RAWD01000423.1:0-6766 GCF_003612065.1 Corallococcus sp. CA047B | reverse complement strand
GACTCTTCGCGAGCGGTTTTTCCCTGTCAACCGCCGCCGAGCGTCTCGCGAAAGTAACGTCGGAAGTTGCCACCCATCACACGTTCCACCCAGGACTCCGGGTGTCGTCGCAACAGCGCCTCGGTGAACCGGAGCGCTGAAGCCCACGCCCCGTCCGGAAGCCACTTCTGCTTCCGGACCCGGCGGCGCGGCCGTCACGTCAGGGCGCGCAGACGACCTGTTCGTCCTTCACGGTGCACGACGAGCAGTCCTGCGTCTTCTTCAGCACGCCGCCCTGGCACAGCAGCAGCGCCACGCCGTTCGGGCTGCACACGCCCTTGCCCTCGGCGTCCTGCGCGCACGCGTCGTTCTCGATGTTGAGGGACGTGTCGCACCGCACGCTGTCCGACAGCTCACGGCAGCCCAGCGGCCCGCGGCAGGCCAGCGAGCGCCACGTCCCGGCCCGGCACTCCAGCGCCTGCGCGTCATCCAGGCACACGTAGTCCCCGCCGTCACACGAGTCACCCGAGCCCGGCCCGCCACAGCCGGAAAGGAGGAGGAAGCCGAAGGACAGGAGCGCGAGAGAAAGACGGTTCATGGGTGGCGGCGACTCTTCGCGAGCGGTTTTTCCCTGTCAACCGCCGCCGAGCGTCTCGCGAAAGTAACGTCGGAAGTTGCCACCCATCACACGTTCCACCCAGGACTCCGGGTGTCGTCGCAACAGCGCCTCGGTGAGGCGGGGCAGGTCCGTCACGTCCCGCATGCCCTTGGGCAGCGCCACCATGCCGTCGTAGTCGGAGCCCACGCCCACACCCTCCTCGCCCATGACATCCACCGCGTGCTCCACGTGGCGGACCACGTCGTCCATCGTGTCGCCGCCCAGGTACACCGGCGCCAGGATGATGCCCACCACGCCGCCGCGCTGCGCGATGGTGCGCAGCGCCACGTCGGACAGGTTGCGCCAGCCACCGCCCGCCGCGCGCACGCCGGTGTGCGAACAGAAGTAGCGCACGGTGGGGTGCGCGAAGAGGTCCGTGAGCGTCTGCTCGGACGCGTGCGCCACGTCTACGCTCAGCCCCAGGTGGGCCATCTGCTCCATCACCTGATGCCCCAGCGACGTCAGCCCCCGGTTGCCCATCATCGGGAAGGATGAGCCGCCCAGGTCGTTGTTGGACAGGTGCGTGAGCCCCATGAAGCGCACCCCGCGCCGGTGCAGCTCCGCCAGTCGCTCCACCTTGCCTTCGATGGCATGGCCTCCCTCCACGCCCAGCACCGCCGACAGGCGCCCGTGCACCAGGTTGTCCTCCAGCCCCGCCCCGGTGGTGGCGATGCGCACCGTGTCCCCGGAGCGCGCGCAGAAGGACTCCAGCTTTTCAATCTGCCAGAGGGCGCGCAGCCATTCGCCGCCGCGCGCCTCGCGGGGCCACTTGCGCCACGCGGCGAACAGCGGGAAGCCGCCAATGAAGGGAAAGCCCCGGGTCACCAGCGTGAAGCACTGCAACTTCACCCCCGCCTCGCGAAGGCGGGGGAAGTCCACGTGCCCTTCCGTCGACCGCTCGCACAGGTCGCGGTTCCACATCAGTGAATCCGCATGACCGTCCGCGATGCACCAGCGCTGGTGCAATTCCTTCACGTCACCCATGCCAGCAGTCTTCGCCACCGCCTCCCGCGATGACAAGCACCCGCTCACCCGGACCGCGCATCAGTTCCAGTCCGCGCCGCTGTCGTCGTCGTCGGCCCAGACCTCATCCTCCAGCGGCAGGCCGGCCTCCGCGCTCCCCGCGGGCCCCACGAGGGCATCCGTCCGCACCTCCGCCACCTCGCGAAGCGCTTCGGGAGGACCATAGGGCCGCCCCGCCGCGCCCATCAGCTCCCGCAGCGCGTCCCGCAGCTCCGCCCCGGTCTGGAAGCGCGCGTCGCGCTCACGCCGCAGCAGCCGCCGGAGCACCGCCCGCATGCCTTCGGACAACCCCCGCGTCGCATGCTCCACGTGCGCCGGCGCCAGGCACGCCATGCGCGCGGCCATCAGCGGCGCGGGCAACCAGCTGGGTGTCTCCGCGCACAGCCCCCGCGCGCCGGGCAGGGGCTGGGCCTGCTGCGCCGCGCGCTCCACGTCCTCAAGGTCCAGCAGGTGCAATCCGGTGAGCAGCTCCAGGAGCACCATCCCCAGGGAGAACAGGTCCGCCCGTCCATCCAGCGGCTGGCCCTCCAGGGCCTCCGGCGAGGCATAGGCCACGTCCCCGCGCACGAGCCCCGGCTCCGTCACCACGCGCCCCGGCAGCCGCGACCACGCGAGCGCGAAGTCCGAAAGCCGCACCCGCCCGTGCACATCCACGCGCACCGAGCGCGGGCTCACGTCCCGGTGCACGACGCCCACCGGGAATCCGCGCGCATCCTCCAGCGCGTGGGCATGGTGGAGCGCGTCCGCCACCTCCGCGCCCACGTACGCGACGAACGCCTCCGAGAACGGCCGCCTGCGCAGCGCCGCGAAGCTGGACAGCGTCTCCAGGCACGGGCCGTCCACGTATTCCATGACGAGGTGGGGCGCGCCGTCGTGCACGCGCACCAGGTACACCGGGGCGATGGCCGGGTGGCTCAGCCGCATGAGCAGCTTCACCTCCTCGCGCAGCCGGGCCCGCCCCACGTCGTCCCCGACGTCGCGCAGGCGTTTGATGAGCACCAGGCCCCCCGGCGTGCGCGCGTAGTGCCGGCGGGCGAGCAGCAGCTCCCCTCCGGCGCGCGACCCCAGGTAGCGCACCAGCTCATAGGACGTGGCCCCGGTGGAGAAGAGGATGAAGGGCCGGGACGCGGACTGCGCGGGGGGATGGGTGGCCATCGTGGATGACGCTCCTTCGGGAGGCGCTTCCCGGGGGTGGGAAGGCATGAGGAAGACCTCACGCCCGCGTCCTACCACCCGGGTCAGACATTCCCGCCCCACCCCACCGGGTGTATCCCCGACTAAAAAGGAAACGGCCCCCGCGCTGCCGCGGGAGCCGTCGCCTTCAAGCCATTTCATGCCTGCGCACTGACGCGCGCGGGGCGAGAAACTACTTGTCCAGCTTCTTCACGGCCGCCACCAGCGTCACGTCGCGGGCGACCATGTCCTTGCCGTCCATCACGTACGAGGCGCGCACCTGCGAGCCTTCCTTGATGTCGTCCATCTTCACCGCGCGGCTGCCGTTGTCCATCAGCGCCGTCTTGTCGTTGGTCTTGATCTTCAGCTCGCGGTTGTTGCTGTCCACCACCGTCAGCGTGTCACCCGACTTCGACAGCACGCGACCGTTGATGGTCGTGGCGGCGGCGGTCGCGCCGGCCATGCCCGAGCCACCCTGGGCCAGGTCGTCATTCAGGTCCTCGTTGCGGTTGGCCTGCGCCTCGGCCAGGTCCTGCTCCTCGTCGCGCACGTCCTCATTGGCGGCGGCGATCTTGTTGTTGGCGTCCTGGCGCGCCTCCGCGATGTCCTCGTTGGTGTCGCGCTGCGCGGCGCCGATCTCCTCGTTGGCGTCGTGCTGCGCGGAGGCCACCTCACGGCCCTCATCCTGACGCGCTTCCGCCGTCTCCTGCGCCGCTTCCTGGCGAGCCTCGGCGACGTCCTCGCGCTGCTCCTGGACGTCGTCCTTCTTGCAGCCCGCGACCATCGTCAGCCCCGCCACCGCAGTAACCGCAATCATGAGCTTCCGCATGTGACTGCCCCCTGTGTGATGTGTTCTGGAAGCCGGTGGATTTGTTCCCCGGCGTTGGGCAGAAACTGGTCGCTCCCCCCGTACCTGCACAGGGGTTGTCAGCGACGGATCCAGGACACAGGGGGCCCTTTCCGATGAAAAAGGCCCTGGTCGCCTGCCTGCTGGGGAGGCGGAACAAACTCAACAGAGCGCGAAAAATCCGTCGGGGCGCGCTGTAACAGGGCTGTTTCGTGAAGGAGGCTGTGCGTTGACAGGGCAGAACCGCCCTTGTACTGGCAGCGGCGGTCCCCGCGAGGAGCACGTGCGGGTCGCAAGGAGTCGTGACGCCGTGACGGTGTGGGTCAACGGAGAAGCGCGAGAGCTGCCGGAGGGTGGCACCCTTTCGTCCCTGCTGACGCTGCTGGGGTTGAGCAGCGGGCCGGGGGTGGCGGTGGAGGTGAACGCGGAGGTGGTGCGCCGCGCCCGTCACCCCGAGCACCGGCTCCAGGATGGGGACCGGGTGGAGATCGTCACCTTCGTGGGTGGCGGGTGAGTGCAGGCCTGAAAGAGGACACGGTCATGAGCGGTATCGCGGACAAGCCCTTCACGCTGGCGGGAGTGACGTTCACCTCGCGGCTCATCGTGGGGACGGGGAAGTACCCCAGCCACGAGGTGATGAAGCAGTGCCACGACGCCTCCGGCGCGGAGCTCGTCACGGTGGCGGTGCGGCGCCTGGACCTGAAGGCCACGGGCGAGGCGTCGCTGATGAACTGGATTGACCGCAACAAGCTGCGCCTGCTGCCCAACACGGCGCTCTGCTACACGGCGGACGACGCGGTGCGCACCTGCCGGCTCGCGGAAGAGCTGGGCATGAGCAAGTGGGTGAAGCTGGAGGTCCTGGGCGACGAGAAGACGCTCTACCCGGACGTCGAGGAGACGCTGAAGGCGGCGCGCATCCTGGTGAAGGAGGGCTTCACGGTGCTGCCCTACACCAGCGACGACCCCATCACGGCGCGCAAGCTGGAGGACGCGGGCTGCGCGGCGGTGATGCCGCTGGCGGCGCCCATCGGCAGCGGCCTGGGCATCCGCAACCCGCACAACCTGCGCCTCATCCGCGAGGTGGTGAAGGTGCCGGTCATCGTGGACGCGGGCGTGGGCACCGCGTCCGACGCGGCCATCGCCATGGAGCTGGGCGTGGACGCGCTGCTCATGAACACCGCCATCGCGGGCGCGAAGGATCCGGTGCGCATGGCCGTGGCCATGAAGAAGGCGGTGGAGGCCGGCCGCGACGCGTACCTGGCCGGACGCATTCCGCGCAAGGCATACGGCTCCGCGTCCAGCCCCATCGAAGGGCTCGTCGAGTAGTGACGTCCCTGCCCCGCCTCGTCGTCATCACCGACTGGCGCCTTCCCCGGACGCGGCTGGTGTCCGCGCTGGAGCGGGCGCTGGAGGCGGGGCCCGACGTCGCCGTGCAGCACCGGCACCCGGAGGCCTCCGGCCACCTGTTCCTGGAGGAGGCCCGGCTCGTGGCGGACCTCTGCCGGGCCCGGGGGCGGGCGTTGTTCGTCAACGGCAGACTGGACGTCGCGCTGCTCGTGGGCGCGCACCTGCATCTGCCCGCGTCCGGTCCTTCTCCCAGGGACGTGCGCCCGCACCTGCCCGAAGGTCGGCTCATCAGCGTGGCGGTGCATGACGCGAGCGAGGCGGATGCAGCGGTGGGAGCGGACCTGGCGTTGGTGAGCCCGGTGTTCGCGCCTGGATCCAAGCCAGGGGACACGCGGGCCACGCTGGGTCCGGAGGGGTTCCAGGCGCTCGTCGCCCGGCTGCCCTGCCCCGCCCTGGCGCTGGGCGGGATGACGCCCGAGCGCGCGAGGATCGTGCCCGGGGCCCTGGGCGTCGCGGTCATCTCCGCCGTGCTGGAGGCGGACGACCCACGAGAGGCGGCCCGAGCGCTGTTGGATGCGCACGCGACGCCTCACGATTGAGGGAGCAGGCCCCCAGGCGGGACCGAGCTGGACGCATGCGCGGCCCCACGCGGTGGAGGCGCGCTATGCTGCGCGGCCGTGAATCCCTCCGCGACTTCCGCTGAACTGCGCCCGCTCGCCATCGGGGAAATCATCGACCGCGCCGCGACGTTCTGGCGCGCGCACCTGAAGCCCCTGTTCGTCCTGTGTCTGGGGTTCGACCTGGTCAACTACATCGCGGTCAAGGTCTTCACCTTCGCGATGACGCGCGTGGTGGGCGTGCTGCCGGGGTTGCAGGGGCCGAGCGCGGGGACGAATCCGACGGAGGCGCTGACCCAGTCGGGCATCGCGATGGGGATGATGGGCGTGCTGTATGTGTTCCTCATCTGGAACTTCTGGTTCGCCACCACGGCGGCGGCCCGGTACGTGGTGCCCGCGCACCTGGGGGATCCGGTGCGTCCCATGGATGGCCTGCGCCGCGCGGTGTCCCGGCTGGGCACGCTGACGGCCACCTACCTGCTGTCCCTGGGCTGGTCCCTGGGCGTGACGGTGCTGCTGTGCCTGCCGGGCTCCATCGTCATGGGGCTGGCCGTGGTGGCGGTCGTCACGGGCAAGGGCGCGGGAGGAAGCACGGCGCTGAGCGTGGCGCTGATCATCATCGGCGCCATCCTGCTGGGACTGGGCGGACTGGCCGCGGTGCTCTGGTACTTCCTGCGCTTCATGTTGCTGCCGCCCGTGCTGGCGATGGAGGACGTGGGCGCGTGGACCGCCTTCAAACGCTCCGGGGCGTTGCTGTCCGGCCGCGTGGAGCCGGGCTTCATGGGGCGCGGGACGGTGCGGGCCATGGTGTTGTCCACGGTGGTGGGCGGCATCCTTGTAGCGGTGAGCCTGGTGTCGGGTCTGCCCGCGTGGATCGTGCGATTGACCTACGGCGGCAACCTGTTGGATCCGGCGGCCCAGGCGGCCATCCCCCAGGCCCTGCTGGTGCCCGCGGAGCTGTTGCAGGTGGTGGGGCAATCCTTCTTCACACCGCTGAGCTTCGTCGTCTCGGCGTTCTTCTACGTGGACATGCGCGTGCGCCGCGAGGGCCTGGATCTGGAGCGCCGGCTCGCGACCCCGGACCCGACGACGCAGTCCACCTGACCCCCGGCTCCCCGCGCC
>NZ_RAWD01000422.1:0-6810 GCF_003612065.1 Corallococcus sp. CA047B | reverse complement strand
CTCCCACGCCTCTCCGCCCTGTTCCATCCCGCCTCCCTCCACGTGCCGGGGAAAGAGCAAGGCGTGTGCCCTGGCCTCCCACTCCTGCGGATAGGGTGAGGCCCGTCCAGACCCGCGCGAAGGGGCCCGGACCCGGGACGGACAGCGGTGCTCCAACCGCACTCTCGGCGCGCGAGGAGACGGGGGCTGGAGGTGCCTGACCGCTAGAAGCGGGAGATGGCGAAGAAGCCCTTGATCTTGTCGTTCGTCTCGCGAAGCCGCTCGCTCAGCGTGCGGACGAACGTCCAGAGGAGCACGTAGGCCAGGTCCTTGTCCGTGAACATGAGCTGGTCCAGCTTCGCCCGCTCGATGACCCACACCGTGCAGCCACTGTGGGCGATGGCGTCCGCGGAGCGGGGTGAATCCTCGATGACCGCCATCTCCCCGAAATACTGGCCGGGTTCGAGAATGGCGAGCGCCTCTTCCCCGATGCCCGGCACGGATTTGGAAATGCGCACCTTGCCGTCGGTGAGGATGAACATGTCCTGACCGGTGTCTCCCTCGCGGAAGACGAAGTCGCCGGCGGTGTAGGTCCGGGACCGGGCAATCTGGGCGACCTTGGCGAGCTGGCCCTGGGTCAAACCCTCGAAGAGCGCAACCTTCTTGAGGACAGCGGCATCCATGGGGTCCAGGTACGTATCATGGCCTGGAGTACGGCGTCTGGTACCGTCCGGGCCCGAAAACGCATCAGCGCAGGAGGCGCCGTGTCGCAGGACAAGATTCAGAAGGTCACCATCATCGGTTCAGGCCCCGCGGGCTACACGGCCGCCATCTACGCGGCGCGCGCCAACCTGGAGCCCGTGGTGTTCGCCGGTGGCCCCACCCTGGAGCACCCCCAGCGCGTGCCGGGCGGCCAGCTCATGGTCACCACCGACGTGGAGAACTACCCCGGCTTCGCGGAGCCCATCACCGGCCCGGAGCTGATGGAGCGCTTCCAGAAGCAGGCGGAGCGCTTCGGCACCGCGCTGCACATGGAGAACATCACCAAGGTGGACTTCTCCCAGCGGCCCTTCCTGCTGGAGAGCGAGAGCGGCATGCAGGTGCGCTCGGAGACGGTCATCATCTCCACGGGCGCCACCGCCAAGTGGCTCAACGTCAAGGGCGAGGACACCTACAAGAACCGCGGCGTGTCCGCGTGCGCCACCTGCGACGGCGCCTTCTACAAGAAGCAGGACGTGCTGGTGGTGGGCGGCGGCGACACGGCCATGGAAGAGGCCACGTACCTGGCGAAGATCGTCAACCACGTCACGCTCATCCACCGCCGTGACTCCCTGCGCGCCTCCAAGGTGATGCAGGAGCGCGCGCTCAACAACCCGAAGATCTCCTTCCTGTGGAACTCCGCGGTGGAAGAGGTGGTGGGCAACAACAAGGGGATGACGGGCGCCGTCGTGCGCAACCTGAAGACGAACGACAGCCAGCTCGTCACCGCGACGGGTCTGTTCGTCGCCATCGGCCACACGCCGAACACGGAGCTGTTCCAGGGCATCCTGGAGACGCACCAGGGCGGCTACCTGAAGACGATTCCCGGCAGCACCCGCACCAACATCCCCGGCGTCTTCGCCTGCGGTGACGTGCAGGACAGCTACTACCGCCAGGCCATCACCGCCGCGGGCACGGGCTGCATGGCCGCCATCGACGCGGAGCGCTGGCTCATCGAGCAGGGCGAGTAGTTCCTCCAAGGCCTCCGCCTTCCAGCGAGAAGACACGTCCATGAGCACGAAGCAGAAGACGGTGGCGGTGCACGCGGGCTCCCGGCTCACCGGGAGCAAGGCGGTGCCCGTCATGCCGCCCATCTTCCCGGCGGCGGTGAACTGGTTCGACAGCAGCGATGACTTGTCGGACGCGCTGGACGGCAAGGACTACGCCTACGCCCGCATCAGCGCGCCCAACGCGGCGCTGCTGGAGGAGGCGGTGGCGGCGCTGGAAGGGGCGGAGGCGTGCGTCGCGTACGCCTCCGGCATGGCCGCGCTGCGCTCGCTCTTCGACGCGCAGCCGTGGAAGGCCGGGGACGTGCTGGTGATGCCGACGGATGGCTACGGCGTCACCCGCTTCCTCTACAAGAACCTCTGCGCCCGCTGGGGCGTGGAGCTGCGGCCGCTGAACCAGACGGATCCGGAGGCACCCGCGCGCATCCGCGAGTGGCGTCCGCGCATGGTCCTGGCGGAGAGCATCTCCAATCCGCTGCTGCGCGTGCCGGACATCCGCGCGCTGGCCCAGGCGTGCCGCGACGCGGGCAGCGTGTTCGCGGTGGACGCGACCTTCCCGTCGCCCTTCGGGCAGCGCGCGCTGGAGCTGGGCGCGGACTACTCGGTGCAGTCCACCAGCAAGTGGCTCAACGGCCACAGCGACGCGCTGGGCGGCACGGTGAGCGGCACGAAGGCGCGGATGGACCCCTTGCGTTCGGCGCGCATCCTGTCCGGGGACGTGCTGGGCCCCTTCGAGGCGTGGCTCACGCTGCGCGGCCTGCGCACGCTGCCCGTCCGCATGAAGGCCCACAACGAGCACGCCGCTCATGTGGCGAAGCGGCTGTCGGATTCGCCACTGCTGGAGCGGGTCATCTATCCGGGCCTGACGTCCCATCCGGACCACGCGGTGGCGGGCCGGGTGCTGGAGGGCGGCTTCGGGCCCATGGTGGCGTTTGAGATCCGGGGCGCGGGGCAGAAGGAGGGCGACCGGTTCCTGGAGGCGCTGCGGGTGTGCAAGCCCGGGCCGTCGCTGGGGGACGTGGGCACGCTGGTGATGCACGCGGCCAGCGCCAGTGCGCGCCGGATGACGCCCGAGGAGCGCGCCCAGGCGGGCATCCGCGACAGCCTCATCCGCGTGTCCGTGGGGCTGGAGGATCCGGACGACGTGGCGGACGACCTGCTCGCCGCCGTGGCGAAGGGGGCCGGCCGGTGAAGATGGTGGATGTCGGTGACAAGCCGAAGACGGAGCGCGTGGCGGTGGCCACGGCGCGCCTGCGGATGCTGCCCGCGACGCGCGAGCGCATCCTCGCGGGGAAGGTGGAGAAGGGGGACGTGCTCGCGGCGGCGCGGCTCGCGGGCATCATGGCCGCCAAGCGCACCCCGGACTTCGTGCCCCTGTGCCACCCCATCGCGCTCGCGGGCGTGGAGGTGACGCTCACGCCCGTGGACGAAGGGCTGGACGTGCGCGTGCGGGTGAAGACGGTGGACCGCACGGGCGTGGAGATGGAGGCGCTCACGGCCGCGTGCGCGGCGGCGCTCACCGTCTATGACATGTGCAAGAGCGTGGACCGGGGCATGGTCATCGAGGCCGTGCAGCTGGACCACAAGTCCGGGGGCCGCTCGGGCACGTGGGAGCGCGAGGCGGACGCCGCTCCGGTGAAGAAGCCCGCCGCCCCGAAGTCCCGTCGCAAGACGTCCCGGCCCCGCGCCGCGCGTTGAGCCGGAGCTCCTACCGCCGAGCGTCCGCGCGCAGCTGCTCCATGAAGAACGCCACCACCGCCAGCGAGTGCGTGATGTGTCCTTCCAGGATGAGGCGGGGCACATCCGCGCGCGGATGCAGCTCCACGGCGATGTCCTCGCCATCGTCCTGGTGCCCGTCGCTCACGCGCTCGCAGTCGAGCGCCAGGAACACGTGGCTCTGGTTCGACTGGAAGGCCGGGTTGGGGTGCACCGCGCCCAGCGACTCCAGCCTCCCGGCGCGATAGCCCGTCTCCTCTTCCAGCTCGCGCGCGGCGGCGACCTCGGGCGCCTCCCCCGGCTCGACGCAACCGCCGGGCAGCTCCAACGTCGACGCGTCGATGCCGAAGCGGAACTGGCGCACCATCACCAGTGCGTCCTGCTTCGTCACCGCGATGACGTTGACCCAGTCCGCGCAATCCATCCGCACGCGCGGGTGCTCCTGCTGCGTGCGCGGATCCACCACCTTGTCCTCGCGCACCTTCACCACGCCGAAGTCGTGCTCCAACCCGCGGCGCAGGCGCAACCAGGGCTTCAGACTCGGCGCCTTCGGTTCAGAGGAGGACGACATACGGGGGGCTTCCTTCCGGCGTGCCGCCAGACAGCGCTGCGTTCAGTTCAACAACTCCGCCCGCTCGCGCAACTCGCGCGCGGACATCTCCAGCCGCTCCCGGTCTGGCGCATCCGGCGACAACTCCAGGCAGCGCTCCACGTCCTTGAGCGCCGCGCGGAAGGCCCCCATCGTGGTGAGCAGCGCGGCCCGCGTGCGCAGCTCTCCCGGATGGTCCGGCGCCAGCAAGAGCAACAGGTCCACCACCGCCAGTCCCTGCTCGCTGTCCTCGCGCCCCAGGTACACGCGGCGCAGGTTGGACAGCATCCGGTACGCGATGAGCTCCACCGGCGCGGGCGCCAGCATGGAGCGGTCGAACTTGAGCTGCGGCGCCACGCGCTTGAGCAGCTCCTCGCACCCGTGCTCCGTGAGGATGTCGCCGTGGTGGAACGGATCCATCACCAGCTTGTGGTCCCCCGCGTCGCACGCCACCAGGAAGTGCCCCGGGAAGGGGACGCCGTACAGCGGGATGCCCGCGCGGCGCGCGACCTCCAGGTAGAGCACCGACAGGGTAATCGGCAGCCCCACCTTCCGCTCCAGCACCCGGTCCAGGAAGCTGTTGTCCGGGGCGTGGTAGTCGTCCTCGTTGCCCCGGAAGCCCTCGATGTCCGCCAGCACGTGGCGCAGGGCGCGCAGGGAGGCCAGGGCCTCGCCCTTCTCGCTGAGCCGCTCCGCCTCCACCTGCACCCGGCACGCGAGCGCGTCCAGCGTGTGCAGACACGCCGGGGCGTCCAGGTCCACCCGACCCAGCGTCGCGATGGCCAGGGCCGCCAGGTCCAGCCGCGGGGGATCCGCGGCCAGGGAAGACACCAGCCGCTCGCGTGCCAGCGGCGGGCCGAATCCAGAGGGAAAGCTCACGGTGCGCACCAGTAACCCACGGAAGGTCCTACGGCAAAGGCAGGCAGCCGAGCGTCAGGCCCCAGGAGGCATGGCAGGCAGGCGACCCTTGATCTCCGCCCGGAGCGCCATGTGGGCGGAAATCAGTCCGGCCAGGATTCCATCCTCGAACTCGAAGGAGGGGTGCTCCTTCAGCTCAGGGAAGTCGTGCGGGTTGCGCATCTCCTCCGGCCCGATGTTGGGCACCGCCTCGCGCGCCAGACGCAGCACCTTCGCCTGCTGCTGGGAAATCATCCGCTCATAGAGCGCGGTGGCCAGGTCCAGGAACTGGTTCGCCGTGTCTTCCGTCATGGTGTGCCTCTACTCCTGAGCGATGTCCCACTTCATCCGACGGTAGGTGTAACGGAAGACCTCGGCGTTCGCTTCGACGGCGTCGCCCTGGGCCTCCCGCCCGTCCAGGAAGCCGACGAAGTCGAACTGCCGTCCGGGCGTTGCGTACTCGGCGTCGAAGACCCGGACAATCTCATTCGCCGGCAGGGTGCGCCGGCCGGCCACGTTCACCAGGGGGATGTTCAAGCCCTTCATGTCCTTCGCGGGCGCATACGCCTTCCAGACGAGCTCCGTGCACACCAGCGTCTGGTCGGAGAAGAAGTCGAAGTTGAAGTCGTACGGACGGCCCTGGAAGGTGAAGGCGCGCAGGATGGCGCGGGCCTTGTCCACAGGAGGCACGCGCGGGCGCAGCACGCCCAGGTAGTCCACGTGCATGCCGTGCTCCGTGCCGGTGAAGCTCACGCCCTCGCTGATGGACTCGATGATGCGCAGCGGATCCCCATGGGCGTCCTTGCCGGTGTACTCGGCCCACTTGGCGGGGAACGCCTGGGCCAGGTGCCCGGTGAACGTCTGGGGATGGCCGGGCAGGGTGGCCACCCACGCCTTCACCTCCGGATCCGCGTCGAACGCCAGGGCCAGGTCCTTCGGCGTGCCCACGTAGAGCTCCGCGTGCGGCCAGAAGCCCGGCAGGCCGATGTTGGAGAGGAACCAGTTCTGCCGCGCCACCAGGATGTCCCCCGGCGCCATCCGCTCCACCAGCTTCAGCGTCTGCTCGCGGGAGATGAGCGGCTTGCCCACGCGGTGCACGCGCGTGTCGCCCATCCACTCCGCCACCGTCTTCTGCACCGGGAACACCGCGCGCGCGGTGGTGTCCTGGGTGAGGTCCGCCACGGCCTTGGCGAACAGCACCGGGCCGCGCTTGAGCAGCCGCGAGCGCGCGGCCTGGCTGTCGGCCCGCATGGCCTGGAGCAGCGCGGGGACGCCCGGCTCGTCCAGCACGCCGGCCTTCGCGAGGATGGGGTGCAGCGTCGCGCGGTAGCCGTCGCCCGTGAAGAGCTGGGTGGAGGTGCCCACGTGGAGGACCTTCTCCTTGAAGTGGGCGAAGGCGCGCGGCGGCAGGCCGTACTCCGGGACGGACTCATCCAGCAGCACCTCCAACTGCGCCTGGCCTCCGGTGAGGTCCGCGTAGTGCAGGCCCTGGGACAACTCCGCGGCGAGCGCGGCGTGGGTCAGCAGGAAGCCCCAGGCGTGCTTCTTCGGCTGGGTGAGGGAGGGCACCTTGAGGAAGTCCCAGTAGCGCTGGCGCACCACCTCCGTGGACACGAAGCAGTCGAAGAAGGCGGCCCAGGTGGACACCAAGAGCTGCTTCTCATCCGGGGTGTACGGCACGCTCTGCTTGCGGCGGTACAGCTCGCGCGAGCGCAGCGCCTCCGCCCGCACGCGGCGCAGGCCCTCGGTGCCCAGCCGCAGCGCTTCCAGGTCGCGTCGCGCCTGGGCCACGAAGGCGGCCTCCTCCAGCGCGTACACGTCGCGGGGGGCCTGGGCGGGCGCGGTGGCGGACGGTGGTTCGGC
>NZ_RAWD01000421.1:0-6825 GCF_003612065.1 Corallococcus sp. CA047B | reverse complement strand
GGGCGGACGCGGGGGGAGGCTCCGGACCGCGACGGCCGCCAGCTCCTCCGACTCGCTGGCGGAGATGGCCGCGTGGCCGTAGAGGCGCTCCGAGTAGGAGGGGCCCGAGGAGTAGGACGGCTCCGACGGCGTGACGCAGCAGTCGTCGTCATCGTCGTCCTCGGGCGGCGTGTACGAGGAGGCCTCGTGCGTGGGCCTCGGCTTGATGGGGCTCGCCTCGTGGACCCGGGAGTCCTTGTCGTCGTCCTTGCTGGAGGTGTCCGCGGACTTCTTGCCGAAGCGGGCCTCGGCGGCGGGAGCGGCCAGCAGGAGGCCGACGACCAGTCCGGCGCACAGCGTGGGGCGCGAGGCAGACACGGGAAGCTCCAGGGTAGGGAAAGGGCACGGGCCCTCTGTTCCCCCCGACGTCGCGACGCGCGCGTCTATTCAAACCGCGCGCGCGATTCGCGGGGGTGCTTCAGCGGCGGGCCATCTTCTTGGCCTTGGCCTTCGCGACGCGCTTCACGGGCCGCTGGGGCGGTTCGGTGCGCGCCACGGCCACGCTCTCCGGCGTCACTGGCGTGGGGGACAGCCGCAGCGTGACGCGACGGTTGAGGGCGCGGTTGGGGGGGCTGTCCGCGGGGACCCTCGGGCGGTACGCGGCGTGGCCGGTGGCGCTCAGGCGCGCCGGGGCCAGCTTCTCGCGCTCGCCCAGGTGGCGCACCACGCTGACGGCTCGCGCGGCGGACAGCTCCCACGCGGTGGTCGCGGGAGCGCCGGGCGCGGTGGGGAGCACCTCGTCCGTGTGGGCCTCCACCGCCACGCGGTGGTCGGCGAGCGCGCCCTGGAACACGCCCACGGACTGCTTCAACAGGCGGGCGCCTTCGGGGGTGAGCTGCGTGCTGGCGGGCGCGAAGAGCAGCCGCTCGGACACCTCCATGCGCAGGGCGTCGTCCTCCAGGTCCAGGGTCACGTCCCCGGCGGTGAGCGCGTCCTTCAGCGCCGAGCCCAGCGTCGCGAGCGCCGCCTCGCGCCGCGTGTGCTGCTCCTCCGCGCTGCGGGCCTGGAGCAGGGCCGCGGCGCCGCCCCACTCCGCGGTCTGCTGCTGGCGCTCCAGCGCGCGCAGCCGGCGCTCCATGGCCTGCCGCAGCGTCTGCAATTGCGCGACGTGCGCTTCGGATTCAGTGGCCTCGCGCTCCAGTTGCGCGCTCCGGGCCTCCAGCGCCTGGAGCGAGCGCGAGCCCATCCACGCGCCCCCGGAGGCCACCGCCACCCCGACGGCGAGCAGCCCCCAGGGCAGCCACCGCCAGCGTCCACGCGCTGCTTCGGTCCGGACGTCGTCCATGCCCCCAAGGGTAATTGCGCCCCCGGGGTGGGCGGCAAGGTGGGCACCGTGCGACACCCCCTGGCCGCCTCAGTCCTGGGACGCTCCGGACGGTTTCTTCCACCGGGGCAGGTACAGCACGAAGCGCGAGCCGGGCCCGCCCTCCGGAGGCGGCTCCACGTACAGGTCGCCTCCGTGCGCGCGGGCGAGCTGGCGGGAGATGTAGAGGCCCAGGCCCATGCTGGCGCGCGCGTGCTTGCCGGTGGCCCGGGCGAAGCGCTCGAAGATGCGCTCGCGCGACTCCGGGGGGATGCCGGGGCCCCAATCCCTGACGGCGATGAGGGCCTGGTCCGCGTCGCGCTCCACGTACAGCTCCACCGGGAGGCCCGGGGCGTATTTCATCGCGTTGGTGAGCAGGTTCATCAGCACCTGCTCCACGCGGGGCCGGTCCGCCATGGCCACCACGGGTGCGTCCGCGTGCACCACCGCCACGCAGCCCGCGGTGGCCAGCGCCTCCTCCATCCGCGCCACCAACGCGTGCACCAGCGAGGACAGCTCCACCGCGCCCAGCTCCAGCGACATCTGCCCGGTGCCCAGCCGCGCCACGTCGAACAGGTGCGCCACCAGCCGCGTCAGCCGGTCCGCCTGCCGCAGGGCCCCCGCGAGTCCCTGGCCCAGCCGCTCCGCCTCCGCCGACGGCTGCTTGTCCAGCGTGCGCTGCAGGGACGCAAGCTGCAGGTGCAGCGCGGACAGGGGCGTGCGCAACTCGTGCGTCGCCACCGCCACGAACTCGTCGCGCGCGGCGACGGCCTGCTCCGCCTGCCGGTACAGCCGCGCGTTGTCCACCGCGAGCGCGGCGCGCCACGCCAGGTCCTCCAGCGACGCCAGGTCGCGCGTGTTGAAGCGCCGCGTGGGCGAACACGACGCGGCGCTGATGAGCCCCAGCGTGCGCCCGCGCGCCATCAGCGGGACGACCATCACCGAGCGCGGCTTCAACTTCTCCAGGATGTCCCGGTGCTCGTCGTTGAGCGCGAAGTTCCGCAGCGCGTGTTCGTCCACCTCCGCCACCAGCGCCGAGCGGCCCGTCTCCAGCACCCGGCGCAGCGTCGTGTCCGCTCCGGGCGGGGGCGCGAACGCCATCGACCTCTCCAACTGGACCTGGAGGTCTTCATTCCGGGCCTGGCGCTCCACGCGCTCCAGGTGCTCGCCGTCCTCGGCCAGCATGTCCACCAGGCAGTAGTCCGCCAGCTGCGCCACCACCAGCTCCGCCACGTTGCGCACCGTGGTGCGCCAGTCCAGCGACGTGGCCAGCCGGGTGGTCGCGTCCGTGAGGAAGCGCAGGTGCTTCTCCATGCGGCGCTGCTCGGTGACCTCGCGCACGATGCCGCCCACGCCCAGCAGCTCCGCGCCGGCGCGCACGGGGAAGTACGTGGCCAGGAAGGTGCGCGGCTCCGGGCCCGCCACGTACTCCACCGGGTCGTCCATCACGGCCTCCTCCGTCGCCAGCACGCGGCCGAGCAGGTCCTCGATGGGCGCGCCCGCTTCGCCCATCAGCTCGCGGGGCGTGCGGCCCAGGTGCCGCTCCATGGGGATGCCGTTGTTCTCCGCGACGACGCTGTTGACCCGCATGTAGCGCAGGCCCCGGTTCACGAAGCCCATGCCCACCGGCGAGGCGGCGAAGAAGGCCTCCAGCAGCGCGGCGGTCGCGTCGCGCTCGCGCAGGGCACTTCGCGCCTCGCGGTACAGCCGGGCGCTCTCCACCGCCAGCGCGGCCCGGCGCGCGAACTCCGTGGCGTACGCCAGGTCCCGCCGGGTGTAGCGGCGCGCGGGGGACGCGGAGACCAGGTTGATGAGGCCGAAGCGGCGCTCGCCCACCGCCAGGGGCAGCAGCATGGTGGAGCGCGGCTCCAGTGCTTCCATCACGCGCCGGTGCTCCGGCGAGCGCGCCAGCAGGTCCAGGAACTCGCCGGTGATGTCGGACACCAGCACGGGCCGGCCCTGCGCGAACACGCGGGCCAGCGGCGTGTCCGAGCCGGACTCCGGCGGGAAGGGCATGAGCTGGTCGAGCAGGGCCTGCTTGCGCGGATCCTTCGCGGTGACGACCAGCCGGTGCAGCTCTGCGTCGGTGTCCAGCACGTCCACCATGCAGTAGTCGGCCCACTCCAGCGTGGCCAGCCGCGCCACGGCCTTGAGCGTCGTCTCCCAGTCCAGCGATTCGGCGAGCAGGCGGCTCGCCTCGCTGACGAAGAACTCCGCGCGCTCGGTGGCCTTGCGCTCGGTGATGTCCACGTTGACGTTCACCGCGCCCAGCATGTCGCCGTCCTCCGTGTAGAGGGGCGCGGAGGAGTTGAGGATGGTGCGCCGGGCGCCGCCGCTGCCGACGATGTCCACCTCCTCGTTGGAGATGGTCTTTCGCGTGCGCAGCGTGCGCGCCGTGGCCCACTCCTCTCCGCGCAGCCGCCGGCCGTTGGCGGGCCAGTACGCCTCGAAGAGGCCGTAGCGCTCCAGGCCCATCTCCTCCAGGGCGCGGGTGCCCCACAGCGCGCTCGCCGCGGCGTTGGCCGCGAGCAGGCGTCCGCCCGTGTCCACGATGATCACCCCCACGGGCAGCAGTTGCAGCACCGTGCGCAGCCATTCATGCCGCACGGGTGTGGACTCTCCCAGAAAGGTGCCGGTCGGCTCGGACATGGGCGCGGAGCCCCCTTCCCCCGCGGGAGGTTCTAGGGTGGGAGTCCGAGCGGCCCTGGACCACCCGACCCGGGTACGAGCCGGCTTTCCGGGAGTTGGCACGCGTCTGCGCCCCCAGGCAGGGCAGGGGGCTTGATTCGCGGCGGCCGACGGGGCGTCATTCGGGGCTTTCCTCACGGCCGTGCTTCAAGGACAGGTGGATGGCGATTGCGTGCGTGGTGCTGGATTTCGATGGAACCTTCACGGATGTGCTGGCGGAGGGCGCGCCCTTCCTGACGCACTTCCAGCAGGCGCTGTACCGGGTGCTGGGGCAGGACGCGACCGCCGCCTGGGATGAAGAGGTGGCCGCGCTGCATGAGGGCGTGGACCAGTACGGCTGGGAGGTCGCGGGCCGCATCGTGGCGCCGGCCACGGCGGACCCCTACCTGACGGCCACGTGCACCGCGCACCGGCTGCTCCAGCGCTTCGGCAAGGGGCAGGACGAGCCCACGCGCACGGACACGGTGCAGACGCTGTACCGCGACGCGTACCGGCACTCGGCCACGGCCTTCAAGGAGGAGGCGAAGGAGGTGCTGGAGGCGCTGCTGGCCACGGGCCTGCCCATCAACGTGGTGACCAACGCGCACACGGAGCTGGTGGAGGCGAAGCTCACCCGGCTGGCGCCCAGGGGCCGCGAGCGGCTGACGGTGTTCGGCGACGCGCGCAAGTTCACACTGGAGGACGCGGAGCCGAAGGACGCGCGCTTCGACGCGCTGCCCGAAGCGCTGAAGCTGGACGGCGTGCTGGGCCGGCCGGTGTACCTGCGGCGCGGGCGCTACTTCGCCGCGCTCAAGCGCATCTGGGACGCCACCCACACCGGCCCGGAGTCCACGCTGGTCGCGGGCGACATCTACGAGCTGGACCTGGCGATGCCCGCCGCGCTGGGCGCGCACGTGCAGCTGGTGGAGCGCGCCAACGTGCTGCCCTACGAGCGCGCGGCGGTGGAGCGCCTGGGCGCGCGCGGCGGCGTGGACAAGAGCCTGCGCGCCATCCTGCCCCGGCTGCGCTGACGTCCCCGCGAGAGGGGGGCTCCGGAGCCTCCGCGGGCCAACGAAAAGCCCCGCCTCCCCGTGAGGGAGGGCGGGGCTGTCCGCACTGCACCGCGCGTGGGGCGCGAAAAGCGTGAAGGCTAGACCTTGGCGCCAGCGGTCGGCTGGAACATGTCGTTGAACTCGGCGAGCGCCTTGTTGATGGCCGCCTTGATGTCGCCGGTCAGCTCGCGCTTGGAGACGAGGTCCTGGACGATGTTCGGGTACTTGCCGTCCACGAACTCCAGCATCTCCTTCATCCAGCGGACCACGTCCGTCACCGGCACCTGGCGGATCCACCCGCGCTTGCCCGCGTCGTCCTTGTTCGTCGCCGCGTAGATCTGGATGACCTGACGCTCGACGGACAGGGGCTCGTACTGGCCCTGCTTGAGCAGCTCCACCATGCGGGCGCCGCGCGCCAGCGTCTCCTGCGTCGCCTTGTCCAGGTCGGAGCCGAACTGGGAGAAGGCGGCCAGCTCGCGGTACTGCGCGAGCTCCAGCTTCATGGAGCCTGCCACCTGCTTCATCGCCTTGATCTGCGCCGCGGAACCGACGCGCGACACGGAGAGGCCCACGTTGATGGCCGGGCGGACGCCGGCGAAGAACAGGTCCGTCTCCAGGAAGATCTGCCCGTCGGTGATGGAGATGACGTTCGTCGGGATGTAGGCGGACACGTCACCGGCCTGCGTCTCGATGATGGGCAGCGCCGTGAGGGAGCCCGCGCCCTCCTCGTCGGACAGCTTCGCGGCGCGCTCCAGCAGGCGGCTGTGGATGTAGAACACGTCGCCCGGGTACGCCTCGCGGCCCGGCGGGCGGCGCAGGAGCAGGGAGAGCTGGCGGTACGCCACGGCCTGCTTGGACAGGTCGTCGTACACGATGAGGCCGTGCATCTTGTTGTCGCGGAAGTACTCGCCGATGGCGACGCCCGCGTACGGGGCGAAGTACTGCATGGGCGCCGGGTCGGACGCGTTCGCCGCGACGACCGTGGTGTACTCCATGGCGCCGTAGCGGTTGAGCTTCTCCACCACCTGCGCGACGGTGGACTGCTTCTGCCCGATGGCGACGTAGATGCAGTAAACGCCCAGGCCCTTCTGGTTGATGATGGCGTCGATGGCGACGGCCGTCTTGCCCGTCTGGCGGTCACCGATGATGAGCTCGCGCTGACCCCGGCCCACCGGGACGAGCGCGTCCAGCGCCTTGATGCCCGTCTGCAGGGGCTCGTGCACGGACTTGCGCTTCACGATGCCGGGCGCCTTCACCTCCAGGCGGCGGTGCTCCGTGGCCTCGATGGGGCCCTTGCCGTCCACCGGAGCGCCCAGGGCGTTCACCACGCGGCCCAGCAGGCCCTTGCCCACCGGCACGGAGGCGATCTGCCCGGTGCGCTTCACCACGTCGCCTTCGCGGATGTCCTTGAACTCACCCATGATGGCGATACCGACGTTGTCCTCTTCCAGGTTGAGGACCAGGCCCTGCACGCCGTTGGCGAACTCCACCAGCTCGCCCGCCAGCGCACCCTCCAGGCCGTACACGCGGGCGATACCGTCGCCCACGGACAGCACGGTGCCGGTCTCGGCGACGGTGACCTTCTTGCCGTAGTCCTTGATCTGCTCCCGGATGATTCTGCTGATCTCGTCGGCGCGGATTTCCATGAGCGTCTTGCGTCCTTGCGGAGGGGGCGGCCGGAAACGGGGAGGGCCGCCACGAATCTTGATGTACCGGGTGGCCCCCTATCACGCTCCCAGCCCCCATCGCAACGCGCACGCCACC
>NZ_RAWD01000420.1:0-6836 GCF_003612065.1 Corallococcus sp. CA047B | reverse complement strand
CTACACTTATGCGATCGTCGGCAGCGTCAGATGAGTATAAGAGACAGGGCAGGGGAGGGCCCGGTGCTCGTCATCGCCGGGGCGGGCTCCGGCAAGACGCGCACGCTCACGTATCGCGTGGCGCGCATGCTGGAGCGGGGCGTTCCCCCGGACTCGCTGCTCCTGCTCACGTTCACCAACAAGGCCGCGCGCGAGATGATCCGCCGCGTGGAGGAGCTGGCCGGTGGGTTCGCGGACGTCAGCCGGCTCATGGGCGGTACCTTCCACCACGCCGCGCACATGCTGCTGCGCGAGCACGCGGGCGCGCTGGGCTTCTCCACCGCCTTCACGGTGTTGGATCGCGAGGACTCACGCGACCTGATGGCCACGTGCCTGGCCGAGCGCAAGCTGCGCAGCGACAAGCGCTTCCCGCGTCCGGACGCGCTGTTGGATCTGGTCTCGCTGGCCACGAACCTCCAGCAGCCGGTGTCCCAGGTGCTGGTGGACCGCCGTCCCCAGATGCTCCCCGTCGCGCCCGAGGTGTTCGCCACCGCCCGCCGCTTCCAGCAGCGCAAGGCGCAGATGCACCTGATGGACTACGACGACCTGCTCGCGCACCTGAAGCGGCTCTTGGAGGAGCATCCCGTCATCCGCGCGGAGCTCACGGCGCGCTTCCAGGGCGTGCTCGTGGACGAGTACCAGGACACCAACCGCCTCCAGGGCGACCTCGTGGACCTGCTCGTGGGCGAGCGCCGCAACCTCACCGTCGTGGGCGACGACTGCCAGTCCATCTACAGCTTCCGCGGCGCGGAGTTCACCAACATCATCGACTTCCCCCAGCGCTACCCTGGCTGCGGCATCTACCCGCTCACGCGCAACTACCGCTCCACGCCCCAGGTGCTGCGGATGGCCAACGCGGTCATCGCGCGCAACACGCGCCAGTTCCCCAAGGCCCTGGTGTCCGACGCCGCCCCGGGGCCGGTGCCCCAGGTGGTCCCCACCCGCGACGTGAAGGGGCAGGCCACCTTCGTCACCGAGCGCGTCCTCGCGCTGCGCGCCCAGGGCCAGCGGCTGGAGTCCATGGCCGTGCTCTACCGCGCCCACCTGCACTCGCTGGAGCTCCAGGTGGAGCTGGCGCGCAACGGCCTGCCGTTCCGGGTGCGCTCCGGGGTGCGCTTCTTCGAGCAGGCCCACATCAAGGACGCGCTCGCGCACCTGAGATGGGTGCACAACCGCACGGATGAACTGGCCTTCAAGCGGCTGGTGCGCAGGCTCTCCGGCGTGGGCTCCGCCAGCACCGAACACCTGTGGACCGCCCTGGGGGCGCTGCCCCAGGAGCTGCCCCTCCCGGAGGCACTGACGCACCCGGACGTGCTGGCCCATGTGCCGCGCAAGGCCCAGGCCGGGTTCCAGCGCTTCCAGGCCCTCTTCACCACGCTCTCCGCCGGGGGGCCGCGGGGGCCGGGGGCCCTGCTCGCGGACGTGCTCGCGGCGAGGGAGCCCACGGCGGCCTCCGACGTGGCCGACCTGCGCGCGCAGGACCTGCGCCAGCTCCAGGAGTTCGCCGAGCGCTTCGAGGACGTGCCCCGCTTCCTGTCCGACATCGCCCTGGTCGCCGAGTTCTCCGCGCAGGGGGCCCTGGACGGCGAAGCGCCGGACGACGTGCTCACCCTGTCCACGGTCCACCAGGCCAAGGGCCTGGAGTGGCGGTCCGTCTTCGTCCTGGGGCTGGTGGATGGGCGCTTCCCGCTGTCGCTCGCCACCCGGAGCCCCGAGGCCGAGGAGGAGGAGCGCCGGCTCTTCTACGTCGCCGTCACGCGGGCCCGGGAGGCGCTCTGGCTCGTGTACCCCCACACCTCGCTGCCCCGGGAGGACGGGCGCCTCCTGTTGACGCCGTCGCGCTTCCTGTCCGAGCTGCCCGTCGGTCCTGACGCGGTGTGCGAGGCGCTGCCGCCCCCGGAACCCGACGGGCTGATCCGCGTCCGGGAGCTGGGGCCGGATCCCGACCTGGAGCCCTAGGGGACGGCCCCGGAGGGCATCGGACCCGGCCCGGGCCCCGGCTGCCCGGCCAGCGACAGGGGCCCTCGGCGTGCTGCCCGGTCGGAACTACAGCCAGGGAGGAAGCATCCGCCTAGAAACGCGCACGTAACGGCACGACGTGCTAGAGAGTGAGAACGGGCGCGGCCTCCCCCTGGCGTGCGCTCGCTGAACTTCATGGCGGACAGACCACGCATCGTCGGGATTGACCTGGGCACCACCAACACCCTGGTGGCGTCCGTGCGCAACCGCATCCCGAAGATCGTCCCCACGGATCGCGGCAATCTCATCCTGCCCTCCGTGGTCGCGCTCTCCTCCAAGAACGATCTCCTGGTCGGCGGCGTCGCCAAGGACCAGATGGTGACCAACCCCAAGAACACGCTCTGGGGCACCAAGCGGCTGATCGGCCGCAAGTTCCATTCGAAGGCGGTGGACGACCTCAAGGGGTACTTCCCCTACGACATCGTGGAGGACCCCAACGGGGACGCCGCGGTGACGATGGGCGGCAAGCTGTACTCGCTGCCGCAGATCTCCAGCTTCGTGCTCTCGCAGCTGAAGACCATCGCCGAGCAGTTCCTGGGCGGCCCCATCGACGCGGCCGTCATCTCCGTCCCGGCCTACTACAACGACAACCAGCGCAATGCGGTGAAGGAAGCCGGGCGGCTGGCGGGCTTCGACGTCAAGCGCATCGTCAACGAGCCCACCGCCGCGGCGCTCGCGTACGGCTTCAACCGGGGCCTGGATCAGAAGATCCTCGTCTATGACCTGGGCGGCGGCACCTTCGACGTCAGCGTGCTGCACCTGGCCGGCAACGTCTTCGAGGTGCTCGCCACCGGCGGCGACACGTTCCTGGGCGGCGCGGACTTCGACAACCGCATCATGGAGTACGTGCTGGAGCGCTTCCGCGACGAGACCAAGGTCGACCTCGCCGAAAGCCCCATCGCGCTCCAGCGCATCAAGAACGCCGCCGAGGCGGCGAAGATCGACCTGACGCTCATCCCGAACGTCGTCATCGACCTGCCGTACATCGAGGAGCGCAAGGGCAAGCCGCTGGACCTGCGCATCCCGCTCACCCGCGACTATCTGAACAACCTCACGGGCGACCTGGTGGACCGCACCTTCGAGATCTGCGACCGCGTGCTCGCGGAGAAGGGCATCTCCCGCTCGGAGATCGACGAGATCATCCTGGTGGGCGGCCAGAGCCGCATGCCGCTGGTGCAGCAGAAGATCCAGGCCCACTTCGGCAAGGCCCCGCGCAAGGGCGTGCACCCGGACGAGTGCGTGGCCCTGGGCGCGGCGCTGCTGGGCGACTCGCTGGGCAGCATCGACGCGGTGACGCTGCTGGACGCGCTGTCCATGCCCATCGGCTACGCGATGCCCAACGGCCGCGTGAAGCGCATCATCGAGAAGAACTCGCTCATCCCGATGGTGAAGAGCTTCCGCCTGCCGCCGCCCAAGGACGCGGGCTCGCCCTTCATCGAGCTGGACATCTACCAGGGCGACAGCGACCTGATGGTGGACAACGAGTACCTGGGCACGGTGCGCGTGCCGGCCACGTCCGCGGGCCGGAAGATCGATTTCCGCCTCACCGAGGAGTGTCTGCTCCAGGTGCAGGTGGAGGACAACAGCGGCACGTTGCGCAAGGTGGACCTGGCCACGCGCGACACGCCGGAGCAGTTGAAGAAGGCACTGCAGGAAGTGGCCGCGCGCAACGCGCCGGCGGCCCCCGCCAGCAGCACCGCGTCCAATGACGACCGGGGCCTCTTCTCCAGCATCAAGAGCATCTTCCGCAGGGGGTAGGGGAAGCGATGCCGAAGTTTCCGTCGAAGGAATGGCTGGACGAGGCCGTCCGGCTCACGAACTCGGATCCCGAGTGCGCCATGGCCGGCAAGGGCTGGAAGGGCGACTTCGGGGCCATCATCGAAGCGGAGCCGGGCAAGCTGGCCAAACCCTTCGTGGTGCACGTCGTCCCCGGGGACTGCCGCATCGAGAAGGCCCGCGTCCTGTCGGATCCGGACGACCTGGAGGAGCTGGAGCCGGTGTACCTGGCGCGCGCGCCGTATTCCGTCTGGAAGCAGCTGCTGCTGGGCACGCTCGATCCGGTGGAGGCCGTGCTCAAGCGCCGCATCTCCATGCGCGGCGACCTGCAACCGCTCATCGAACGCATGCGCTACAAGGGCATCGCGGACCGCGTCTTCGCCTCCCTGAAGACCGAGTTCCCCGACGGCCCCTGAGGCCACAGGAGCGCGCACCCATGGGCATCCGGGACACGTTGAAGAAGCAGGCGCTGGGGCTCTCCGGCAAGGCCATGGAGAAGCTCATGGGCGACGAGAAGCGCGCCCTGGCGGTCGCCAATGCCATTGGCCGGGTCCAGCGCGGCAAGCAGGCGCTCGACCGGGGCCAGGACGAGGTGATGAAGGCCCTGCACTTCGCGCCCAAGAGCGAGTTCAAGGCCGTGGGCAAGCAGCTGGCGGGCCTCAAGCGCCGCCTGCGCGAGCTGGACGAGAAGTTGGAGGCGCTGTCGGAAGGGTCCTCCTAGAAATTGCGTTGACACCTACGCGGACGAATGGCACTTATCGCCGCGTCCGTTGCGCAGCGGTGGGGCGCGGCGGCACACAGCAGTCGGGCGCATAGCTCAGTGGTAGAGCACTGCCTTCACACGGCAGGGGTCGCAGGTTCAAGCCCTGCTGCGCCCACACGAAGCGAATGAGGCCGTGAGTCCTTCCAGGGCTCACGGCCTTTCGCTTTTCCACCTTCCAACACTGGTGCGCGGTCGCCGGGCAGGGGCCCGTCCGCTGCCTCACGCGCGGGGGCCTCCAGTGTCAGGTTCCGGCGCAATCGACGCGGGCGGGTCTGGGGAAAGATCCAGCCGCTGTGTCACCGTCACGGCGTGCCCAGGACATTGCGATTCACGTGGGATCAGCAGGGTCGTGCGGTCGTGAACGGCCTTCCTCCGGACGACGTGCTGGCGGACTACCTGGCCCAGGAGCTGGGCTTCGAGCCGGCCCGGGCGGAGAAGATGCTGCGCGTCCTCAACGCCGTACGACACGGCAAGCGCGAGCGCTGGGACGTCACCGGCGACGCATGGAGCCTGGAGCTGTCCCGCGCGCGGGCCTCCATCCACAGCGAGGAGACCATCCCCGGACGCTCCCAGGATCTGCCCCTGGAGGAGTTCGAGGCCGTCGTCCGCTCCTGGCTGGAGTTCATGGAGCTGTCGCGGGCGCACTGACAGACAGCGGCCCCCAGGAAAACGGCCCGAGCCCCCACGCGCATCGAGGGCCCGGGCCTGGAGCCCCACACCCCATGGGACCCACAGCTGTTGAATGTCAGGAAGGCTGAAGCGGCTCAGGCCTTGGTCGCGGACGGGAGCTTCGCGTCCGGCGCGGGCGCCTGCGGCTCATGCGGCGGCGTGTGGCGGGCCTTCACCAGCGAGGCCACGATGCTGGAGCCCAGCACCAGCGCGATGACCCCCAGCGACACCGCGGGCGACAGGTGCACCACGTCCACCAGCGCCATCTTCGCGCCCACGAAGATGAGGACGCCGGACAGGCCCACCTTCAGGTAGGTGAACTTCTCCATCGCCCCGGCCATCAGGAAGAAGAGCGAGCGCAGGCCCAGGATGGCGAAGATGTTGGACGTGAAGACGATGAACGGGTCGCGCGTCACGGCGAAGATGGCCGGGATGGAGTCCAGCGCGAAGAGCACGTCGGACGCTTCCACCAGCAGCAGCGCCATCAGGAGCGGCGTCGCCAGCTTGCGGCCGTTCTCCACCGTGAGGAAGTGCTGCCCGTCGAACTTCGGCGTGGAGGGAATCACCCGGCGGGCGGTGCGCATGAGCCAGCCGTCCTCCGGGTGCTCCTCCGCGTTGCGCTGGATGAAGAGCTTGACGCCCGTGAGGATGAGGAACGCGCCGAAGACGTAGATGAGCCAGTGGAAGCGCTCCAGCATCGCCACGCCCGCGAAGATCATCGCCGCGCGCAGCACCAGCGCGCTCAGGATGCCCCAGAAGAGCACCCGGTGCTGGTAGAGCGCCGGAATCTTCAGCGCGGAGAAGATGACGACGAAGACGAAGATGTTGTCGACGGAGAGCGACTTCTCGATGAGGTAGCCGGTGAGGAACTCCATCCCCGGCCCGGAGCCGTAGCGCCACCAGAGGACCGCGTTGAAGGTCAGCGCCAGGCTCACCCACACCGCGCTCCACGCACCGGCCTCCTTGAAGCTGATCGCGTGGGCCTTGCGGTGGAAGACGCCCAGGTCCAACGCGAGCATCGCGAAGACAAAGGCGATGAAGCCGCCCCACATGAGGGGGCTGCCGATGGTTTGTATTGAGTCCAAGGCGTCACCTGGAAAGGGGGGGCAGAAAGCCAACCCCCTTGAAATAGGAGCCAGGGGACTCTTCGGCAAATAGGGAATCCGGACGCAAAGCTTCGGGAAAAGCGAAGTATCGCGAAAGCAGGCGTGCGGAAGGCGTGGGGAGGCGGGCAATCGGGGGCCGCTACCACTGGGGCCGTGATGGGAAGTGTTCACGAACGCCAGGGTTTGCAAAAGCCCCGGCGGAGAACGCCTTCACCGGGCCACAGAGACCCGCCAGGCGCTCGGCCCCACCGTGGCACGCAAGCGCACGGAGCCAGGGCGTGGGGAAGGGGCCGCTGGCGATGGCGTCGCGGCCCCTCCCGTCTCGTGGCCCCAGCACAAGGACACCCCCTCCTGATGCGAAATCGTTTTGTCTTCACCTCCAGCACGCTGCTGCTGGCACTCCATGCTTTTGGCTGCGGCGCGAGCCCCGAACCCGAGCAGACCCCCTCCGACCAGGTCAGCTC
>NZ_RAWD01000041.1:0-40165 GCF_003612065.1 Corallococcus sp. CA047B | reverse complement strand
GTTGCTGGGGCCGGCCGCCGAGCCCATCGGCGTGGAGCCTCGCGGGCAATGAATGCCATGCCGGGGTGAGGGCCCTTGGTGCATGGGGGCGGGGATGGTAGGGGGCTCGTCGCTCCTGAACGATGGGCGCAACGGCGGGCATCAAGCCGAGGAAGCTGATTACGAAAAATCCTGGGGCGTAAAAGGTCGAAGTCGAAGGGCCGCATGAGCCCTATTCTCATGACTCTCTGGCTCGAATGAAAGGACGTGGCCATGCATCTCCGAGCGTGCATCGCACTTCTCTTCTGCCTCTCTGCCTGCGCTACGTCAGCGCCGAGCCCACGAGCGCGCGTGAAGCAGAACCCAAGGATCGCCAACCTCCAGAGAGCGGCGACGCTGCCGTGGAGGGACGGGGGACGCTGCGTCGTGCAAGAGTCCTCCCAGCCATGGCCCGTGCTGGTGGAGCGGTGCTTTCATGCTCTCGACCAGGGACGGGTCCGGTTTCACGACACCACGGGCAGGTGCTCGGTCGCTTCTGTGGATGCGGCTGCATTGGGACTCGGCTTCTGTGTCTTGGCGGCGCCGGAGATCGCTGTGGGCGCGGTGATCGTCGTTGGCGTGGTGGTGGTGGGAGTCGTCATCAAGGGAGCGTTGGAGGCGTATGAACTGAGCGGGAGTAGCCGGGAGGAAGTCGAGCCCGCGCTCCAAACGAAGCCCGCTCCGCAGGAGTCCTCAACGAATCGGAAGCCCAAGCCCGAGCCATCAGGGCAGGACTGGTTCCCCCCGGTGCCGACCGAGCCAATGGAGCGAGAGCGCCGCCCGGAGTGCAGCCCCGTCCCGGTGCCGCACGCGGGTGGAGATCCCCCACATAACGAGTGCGCCGACAAGTTTCCGCCGAACCGCTACCCCGGCAAGGACGTGCTCGTTGGCGGCAAGCGCTTTGATGCGCTGCAAGTCGGCGTGCGTGTACTGTGGGAGATCAAGACCGACCAATTTGACACGTACAATGCCTTTCTCCAGGGTCAGGTGGTCAGAGAGCAGGCGGCCAAGATGCGGGAAGAGCGCAACATCGCGCCGTCATGTGGATATGGCTTCGTCGTTGGGGTGAGCACCGAAGCGCACAAAGATGCGCTGGAGCGTGCGGCGCCCGAACTGGAACTTGTCGTCACAGGGTGCAAGCGATGACGACGCAAAGCACTCTGGGTATCATTGTCTACGCGCCTGCTCTGCTTGCCAGGGACGGTCGCACGCTCGCTGTCGTCCATGGGATGGAGCGGACTTTCCCCGGCTTGCGCCTCGACTGGAAGGTTTCCGAAGACGGGCGCCCTATCGCATTACCGCAGCGCGACGCGTGGCTCGTCGAAGGGACCAAGGATGGGGGCTTCCCTCTCGTGTGCAACGGTGATGAGAGCTTCCCCGTGATGATTTATGGGTTGCAAACACCCGCGCGCCAGGCGCCGGGCGGGCAGCCGTTGCTCGATGTCCATGCAGAGCTGCCACTGGATGAGGCCGTGATTGCGGCAGCAGCGGATGTGCTTGGGGGCGTGGCAGAGGGGGCCCGCGCGTTTTGGGGGCATGCGACCCCCTCCAGCGCGGGTGTCGAGATCGCACGACAAACACGCGATCCGGTCCATAAGCCAGGGGTTCCGCCCCGGGGACTGCCAGCACTCAAACTGCCAGAGAAGATCCGCTCGCCTGAGATTCCCCATCGCCTTGGATGGCTGAATTACTGGTCTGCCGCTGCTGCACATGCCATCGGGTTTCCGGACCCCGCCCGCGATGCGGACCTGCTCTCTCGGGCGCGGCGCATTGAGGCGGGCGGGTGGGTTGTTCGGCTCACGGACGCGCCGCTGGACTTGGACAACGCCGCGCACCTGGACGCGCTGAAGCGGGCCTACGAGCGCTTCCCGGAGATCGGCGGGCGCGCAGCCCCTTGAGGTCCGGCACCGCTCGCGGGGCCTGCGGGAAGTCCCGTTCAGCAGGTCCCCGGCAGAGGAAGCTCATTACAAAGAACCCTGAGGCGTGAATCGATGGAACGACGTTTCTTTGACATGACCATCGACGTCTACGTTCCTGGACGCTGGTATTTCAAGACGCCGACGAATCCCGAGGGCCAGCCATTGGAGGACCCCTGGGTCTTCACGAACGGGGTGCCCATTGCTCCGCCAGGGCGGCTGCATGTTCCGCTCTCTCGTTCAGGGAGCCCCCTCGACTTCACCTCTGCGGGGGTAGGGTTCACGCCCATTCTCAGTGAGCGGGTTGCCGCAGTGTTTCGGGACATGGCGCTCCAAGACGTTCAGCTCTTCCCCGTGGAGGTCGAGGGGCAGACCCAGCCCTACTTCCTCCTGGTCGTGGCGCGCACGGTTCGCTGCATCGATGATGGGGCCAGTGAGGGGTTCCGTCTCTGGACGCCAGAGCAGGGGCGCCCTGAGAAGGTCGGGCAGTACCGGGCTGTTTCCGGATTGCGCATCGACACCACCAAGGTTGGTGACGAGCGTGTGTTCCGCTTGTGGGGACTGCCCTCCTCTCTGATCGTTGATGGCGAACTCAAAGCCGCACTGGAGCGCGCAGGCATCGTGGGCGGGCGCTTCGTCGCGGTCTAAATGGCGCGCTGCAGGAGCCTCCGCTCCTGCACGCCATCCGCGCTCCCTTCGGCTCAGGCACCGCGCGACGCGATGGGCTTCATCTGAGCCGCGAGGACCGCTTGAGCGCTGGACGCGTCTCGAAGCGCTCCTTGTAGGCCGTCAGTCGGCGTGGAACCTCGTGGGCAATGAATGCCATGCCGGGGTGAGGGCCCTTGGTGCAGGGAGGTGGGGATGGTAGGGGGCTCGTCGCTCCTGCGCGGTGGGAGCCTGGACCCATGGGGTGCTCATGAAAATGTGGCGTATCGCTGCGCTGTTGCTGCTGCTGACCGGATGCGCGACGGCGCGGGTGGTGAACCTCGACACCGGGCAGGGCAAGCCGATTGTCTACACGCCGGTCGAGACCGCGCCGGTCGAGGTCGGTGAAGAGGCCTTCAAGGACGCGGTCACGCAGCTCATCCTGGACATGAAGCTGGAGGTCGCGCTCCCGGAGGCTGAACAGGAGGGGCGCTCCCTGCTGGCCTCCACGGGTGGAATTGTCGAGGGCGCGCGGGGCCGCCCGGTGCCTGGGTCGGATGAGAGGATTTGTCAGCGGCGGGGCGACCCTGGCAGATGTCTGGGCCTGCTGACGGGGGACTTCGCCCTGGGGCCGATGGAGCGGCGGATGATGGCGATCTCCTTCGCGCTCGACACGGTGTGGGAGGGGGTGGAGGAGGCGCTCGAGGACCTGCTGAACCCCGCCGCGCTGCGGGCGATGGTCACGTCGATGATCGGCAGTGCGTTGGTGATGCTGGTCGCGCCGGAACCCATCACGAAGGCCATCGCACTTGCATTGACGGCTTCGCTCATCGCGTACCTGGGCACCGGTCCAGTGTGGAACCTGGGGCGAGGCTTCCTGCAACTCATGGATGCGTCAGGGGATGCCCGGAACCTGGCTGAGTTGGAGGAGGCGGGGCACCGGTTCGGAAGAGTGCTGGGGGACAATGGAGCCCGCGTCCTGGTGATCGTCGCGTTGACCGCGCTCGGCGGCAAGAAGGCAATGGCCTCGCAGGGGCCGAGGATGCCAGGCTTCGCACAGGCGAGCCTGCGGGCGCGGACGGAGGGTGGGTTCGAGTTGTCGCGGGCGCTGGCGGGTGAGGTCCAGGCCATCTCCCTGTCGTCGGCGGGAGTACTCAACGTCGCGCTCGCACCGACTGCGGTCGCGGCCGTCGCGATGGGGCCCGGAAACGGGCTCCAGGGAGACCCCGAGGGAGACATCCACCACATCTGCACGGACAAGAACGAGGTGTCCGATGCGTCAGGTGGACCGTGGACGCCCCTCTATGAAGATATTTTCCAGGTGGCCGGGATGAAGCTGAACGACCCCACGAACCAGGTTCGAATCCAGGGGCACAAGGGGCCGCACCCGCGCGAGTATCATGAGGAGGTTCTCCTCCGGATTCGGCGTGCGATGCTGGGGTGTCGAGATTCCGGGCAGTGCCGCTCCGCCTTGGTTGACGAACTGGCGAACATCGCGCGAGAACTCACGACCGCTGGTACCAAGCTGCGGAAACTCATCACGAAGAATCCGAAGGCGTGATTCACCATGCCGAGACATTTTTTTGAGCTTGATTTCGATGTCGATGTGCCAGGCCGCTGGTATCTGCGTGAACCCACGAATCTTGAAGGACAAGCGGTCCCTGATATCTGGGCGTTTGTTTACGGAAGGGCCGTGGCGGACCCTGGGAAGTTGCGTGTTCCGCTTTCTCGTCCTGGCAAACCTCTGGACTTCGACAAGACGACGGTCGCTGGCACCCCGATTGTCAGTGGACGGGTCGCAGCAGTATTCCGGGAGCTGGCACCGAACGATGTGCAACTCTTTCCCGTGGATGTTCAGGGCCAGCCTGAACCCTATTTCCTGCTGAACGTGGTCCACGTGGTTCGTTGCATCGATGACCCTGCATGTGAAGAGGCACGGCGTTGGACGTCAGAGGATGGTCGGCCAGACAAGGTTGGCGAGTACCATGTCGTCTCTGGCCTGCGTATCGATCCACTGGCGGTGAATGACGCAGTTGTCTTTCGGCCCTGGGGCTACCTGCTGCCAATCATCGTTGATGAGGACCTCAAGGCCGCCCTGGAGCGCATTGGCCTCGTGGGCGGACGCTTCGTCGCGGTTTGAATGGCGCACTGCAGGAACCCCCGCTCCTGCACGCCATCCGCGCTCCCTCCGGCTCAGGCCCCGCATCCGTGGTCCCTTGGATGTCGCGGAACACCGCGCAGGCCCCACGGCGTGGATGACGCAGCGTGTTCATGCTGGGAGGTGGTGTAGATCCATGGCCCATGAACCCCGCCCGCTCCGTCCTTTCCCCAGGCCTGCTCTGCCTCCTGCTGTGGATGCCCTTCGAGGCCCCGGCGCAGACCCCCCGGCCCCGTGCGCGGGCCAGTGATCTGGGCATTCCCTTTGGCGGAACACCGGGAGCGCTCAATGCCATCACGGATGTGAAGGGCGTGGAGGTGGGCCACACGACGCTCAACTCCGGCGCGGCCACGCCCGGCTCTCCACAGGTCCGGACCGGCGTCACCGCCGTGCTTCCCCGCGGCCGGGACGCGGTGGCGCAGCCGGTCTTCGCGGCGACCTACGCCTTGAACGGCAGCGGCGAGATGACCGGCACGCACTGGGTGAAGGAGTCGGGGCTGCTCTCCGGCCTCGTGATGATCACCAACACGCATGCCGTGGGCGCCGTGCATGAAGGCGTGATTGCCTGGTCCCAGAAGCGCAACCTGACCTGGGAGCTCGGGCTGCCCGTGGTGGCGGAGACCTGGGACGGCCTGCTGAACGACATCGACGGCTTCCACGTCCGGCCCGAACACGCGATGCAGGCCCTGGACGCCGCGCGACCGGGCCCCGTGCCCGAGGGCTCCGTCGGCGGCGGGACGGGGATGATCTGCCATGGCTTCAAGGGCGGCATCGGCACGTCGTCCCGCAGGCTCACGGTGGAGCAGGGCGGCTACACCGTCGGCATCCTGGTGCAATGCAACTACGGCAGCCGGCGGCTCTTCTCCGTCGCCGGAGTGCCCGTGGGCGAGGACCTCACCGACCTGCGCGCCTGCTACACGGGGCCCGAAGCGCCCAAAGGGCCCTTCTTCTCCCAGATGAAGCCCTGCTCGCAGCGCGCGAGCCTCAAGCCCACGCATCCGGAAGGGATGGGCTCCATCATCGTGGTGGTCGCCACCGACGCGCCGCTCCTGCCGCACCAGTTGGAGCGCGTGGTCCGGCGGGTGCCGCTCGCACTGGGCAAGATGGGCGCTCTGGGGGAGAACTTCTCCGGCGACATCTTCCTCGCGTTCTCCACCCAGCCCGTGCCGACCGCCAGCGTCGCCAGCGTCGGCATGCTCGACAACGAACGCATCACCCCGCTCTTCGAGGCCACCGTGCAGGCCACCCAGGAGGCCATCCTGAACGCGATGCTCGCCTCCGACACGATGACCGGGAACCAGGGCGCCCGCGTGTATGGCCTGCCGCACGAGCGACTCGTGAAGTCCCTGCGCAACGCCGGACGGCTGCCCCCGGCCCCGAAACCGAAGCAGGGCGGATGACAATGGCGCGGCGCGGACTTCCTCGCCTCCAGCCGCTGCGCCATGCTGCTTCGCGAGCGACCTTCGCCACGTCCCCGATGCGGGGGCGTCCGCTGGGGGCGCGTGTGCTGGAAGGGGATGCGGGATGGAGTTGACGGGAGAGTACGGACCTCCGCGGGACGAGCAGGAACTGGCCGCGGTGGTGGACATCACCACGCAGGCTTTCGCCATGGTCGCCGCGGACGCCGAGGGTGTGGTGCGCAAGAACCACGCGGCGGGGCTGCTGCGCCTGCTGCGTCACGACGGACAGGTCGCGGCGACGCTCACCCTCATCCGCATGGCCCAGTTCCTGGGCGGCCGCTCGGTGCCCATGATTGGCGTGGGGGGCGTGGGCGTCGCGCCCGAGCACCGGGGCGCCGGGGCCGCCACGCGCCTCTTCCATCACTTCCTGCGCGAGATGCGCGATGAAGGGGCGCCGCTGTCGGTGCTCTATCCCGCCACGCAGCCGCTCTACCGGCGCGTGGGCTACGAACAGTCCGGCGCGCGGTATGAAATCCACGTCGATGCCTCCGCGCTGGAGTTGGGGGAGCGCTCGCTGACGCTGCGGCCCATGCGGCCCTCGGACGAGGCGGCGGTGGACGCGTGCTACCGGCGCTTCGCCTCCCAGCGCCACGGCTGGCTGGACCGGGGTGACTACATCTGGCGGCGCGTGCGCACGCCGCGCCAGGACACGGCGCACGGCTTCGTCGTGGAGGGCGCCTCCGGCCTGGAGGGCTTCGTCTACCTCATCCGGAGCCTCGCGCCGCAGGGGGCCGTGCCCAAGCAGGTGCTGAAGCTCAACGACCTGGTGGCCACCACGCCCGCCGCCGCGCGCCGGCTCTTGCGCTTCCTGGGCGACCACCGCTCGCTGGCGCAGGACGTGGTGTGGTTCGGGGGTGCGGACGAGCCGCTCCTCGCGCTGCTGCGGGAACAGACGTACCAGCTGAAGCTGTCCATGCACTGGATGACGCGGCTTTTGAACGTGTCCCAGGCGCTGGAGGCTCGCGGCTGGCCCCCGGGCCTGTCCGGCGCGCTGCACCTGGACGTGGCGGACGACGTCCTCCCGGACAACCAGGGGCGCTTCGTGCTGGAGGTGGAAGGCGGCGCCGCGCGCGTGCGCAAGGGCGGAGACGGGCGGATGCGGCTGCACGTGCGCGCCCTGGCCCCGCTCTACACCGGCTTCCTCACGCCCCGGGCATTGCAGCTCGCCGGGATGCTGGAGGCGGACGAGGCGTCGCTCCAGGTGGCCGGTGCGCTGTTCTCCGGGCCCGCGCCGTCCATGCGCGACATGTTCTGACGGCGGCCAGGACGCGGCTACCCGTGGCCGGCCGGGAATGGTAGGAGCGGCGCTGTCTGGCTGGGAGGTTGTCACGTGCGCGCGTTCGTCACCGGTGGCTCGGGGTTCGTCGGGAAGCACCTGCTCGCGGCGCTCGCGAAGCGCGGGGAGCCGGCGCGCGCGCTGGCCCGTTCGCCCGCGTCCGTGGCCGCGGTGCAGGCCGCTGGCGGCGAGCCGTGGGAAGGCGACCTGAGCGACCCGGAGCGCCTGCGCCTGGGCATGGAGGGCTGCGACACCGTCTTCCATTCGGCCGCGCACGTGAAGATGTCCGGCCCGCGCGCGGAGTTCTACGACGTCAACGTGCGGGGCACGGAGGCCGTGCTGGAGGCGGCGCGCGCGGCGGGCGTGAAGCGCCTGGTGCACGTGAGCACGGAGGCCGTGCTGGTGGACGGCGGCCCCATGGTCCGCCTCAACGAAACCCACAAGCTGCCCCAGCGCCCCGTGGGCCCGTACCCGTCCACCAAGGGCGAGGCCGAACGGCGGGTGCTCAGCGTCAACTCGCCGGACTTCACCACCGTCGCGGTGCGGCCCCGGCTCGTCTGGGGACCGGGGGACACCACGGTGCTGCCGGCGCTGGTGGCCGCGGTGAAGGCAGGGCGCTTCCGCTGGATTGGCGGCGGGCGCTACCTGACGTCCACCTGCCACGTGGCCAACGCCGTGGAGGGCCTGCTGCTGGCCGCGGAGAAGGGCCGGGGGGGCCAGGCGTACTTCGTCACCGACGGACCCCCGGTGGAGTTCCGCGCCTTCGTCACCGCGCTCCTCAAGACGCAGGGCGTGGACCCTGGCGACAAGTCCCTGCCCACCGCGCTCGCGGCGATGGTGGCGGTGACGAGCGACCTGGTGTGGGACGTGCTGGGCCTCAAGAGCACCCCGCCGCTGTCGCGCACGGAGCTGTTGCTGGCGGGCCAGGAGGTGACGGTGAACGACGAGAAGGCCCGTCAGGAACTGGGCTACACGGGCAGCGTGTCGCGCGAGGAAGGCCTGCGTTCGCTGGCGGCGCAAGCTGGCTGAAGCGCTCGGCCCTCCAGGTGAGGTAGCCTCCCGGACCATGCGCAGGTTCGAGTTCGTCGACGGCAACAGCTCCAAGTTCTGGATGCCCGAGGTGCAGGGCGCCACCTTCATCGTCACCTACGGCCGCATCGGCACCGCCGGGCAGCGCAAGGAGAAGGCCTTCCCGGATGAGGAAGCCGCCCTGCGCGAGTACACCAAGAAGGTCGCGGAGAAGGTGCGCGAGGGCTACGCCGAGGTGGGCGCGGGCGAGGCTCCCGCCGCGCCGCCCCCGAAGGTCGCCGTCGCCGCCGCGCCCCCGAAGCTGGTGCTGCCCCGCCGCGTCGCGCCCGCCATGCCCGGCCCTGAATTGGTGTCCGCCGCGGGCGCCGCGCTGAGCTCGCTCCAGGCGCGCCTCAAGGGCCCCAGCTGGAAGGTGACGCGGCTGGCGCGCAAGGCCCGGCACGCGCTGCGGGCCCTGGGCGGCGTGGACCCGGCGGCGCACCCCGCGCTGGCCGCGCCCTTCGCGGCGCTGATGGCGCACGTGGTGGGGCCCAAGGCGGAAGGCCGGCTGCCGGTGCGCCACGCGCTGGGGCTGCTGTCCGCGGTGGACGTGGCCGCCTTCCAGCGGGCGACGGAGATGTGGAAGGCCGCGCCCGCGGGCTCGGTGCCGACGGGCGTGGCGGCGGCGCGGACGCTGGGCGACCCGGAGCTGGCGCTGCGCGTGACGGCGCTCCTCGCCGAGCGCCCGGACCTGCGCGACGGCTCCGAGGACGCGTGGACGAAGCGCTGGAGCGTCCTCAAGCCGCACGTGGAGGCCCACCTGGGCGGCGCGGGCAGCTCGCTCTCCGCCTTCATCGGCGGGGTGGACGCGGGCGGCGACGCGCACCTGTCGAAGCGGCTCGCCCGGCTGGGTGCGTGACGGGACGCGCGGCTCAGTGCGCCCCTTCGGTGGCGCTCGCGGACTCCGGCGCTGCGGGAGCCGGGACGGAGGTGGGCTCGCGGTCCATCTCCTCGGTGGGATAGCCGCGCGCCGCCTCCAGGTACTTCCTCGGCTGGACCTTCCGGCGATCCGCCTTGGAGAGTCCCTGGGGGCTCAGCAGCGTGGGCTCTGCCTCACCCGTCTTGTCCACGACGTGCCCGTCGCAGAAGAGCCACTCGGTGTGCCCGTCCGGCGACTGCCGCGCGAAGTAGAGGTCCGGCTGGCCCACCTGCGGAGCCTTCGAGCACCACGTCCCGCGCGCCTTCTCCTCGCGCGCCGGGGCCTCCTCCCGCCACTTCTCCTGGAACTCGCGCAGCGCGGCCGCGGCCTGGACCTGGGGGCCCAGCGCCAGGCGCTCCCGTGCCTCCTTCACCCGCTCCGCGCCCAGCTTCGCCAGGTCCGGGAACGCGCCCGTGCGCCGGAAGTCGCAGGACTGCAGGGCCTTGAGGTTGCCTTCGTGCACCTTCAGCACCGGGGGCAGCGTGCGCAGCCCCTCTTCCAGCAGCGCCAGGTGCTGGGGCTGGTCCGGCGACTTCGGATCCTGCGCGTGCTCCGTCTCCCGGACGAAGCGCCCCAGCAGGCCGTTGACCGCCGTCAGCTCGTCGGAGAACCAGCGCGGCTCCGAGTCACAAGGGCTCGCCTTCGACCCCGTGTAGTCCCGATACTCCGCGCGCGACATGCCCAGGGCATAGTGCTGGATGGGAGGAGCCTGCTTCGCCGCGCATCCACCCAGCACCGCCCCCAGTCCCAGGAGCGCGATTCGCCGACCCATTGCCATCATCGGTCCAGTCTGCCATCCGCTTTGAGGCCAAACAAACTTCCAGGAGGGCATCCGGAGGCTTCCTCTTCTGGGGGGCATCCGGCCAGGGGGGAGAGGACGTGAGTGACATGGTTGTGACAACGCGGACGCCAGGGATGCAGGCGCTGCGACCCGGGGTACGAGGCGGGACATGAAGCCCCGGGTCCTCCTCCTCATTGGCGTGCTGGCCGCGGCGTTCGGGGTGTTCTACCTGCTGGCGGCCCCGGACGCGTCGCGCGCGGTGTCCCCGGGCGCGGAGCCGGAAGCCGTGCGCCCGCCGTCGCGCCGCAAGGTGACGGACATCACCTTCCTCTACAGCACGGAGAAGCGCGAGTGGGTGGAGGCGGCGCTCGCGGAGTTCCAGCCCACGCACCCGCACGTGCGGGTGACGCTGGTGGGGCGGGGCTCCCTGGACGCGGCCCAGGCCATCCTGGAAGGCCGCGAGCAGCCCACGGTGTGGAGCCCCGCGGACAGCGCCGTGCTGCGCATGCTCGCGGCGGACTGGGCGACGGACACCTCGCACGGGCCGCTGTTCGCGACGCAGGGCGAAGCCGCGCCGCAGCCGCTGGTGATTACGCCCCTGGTCTTCGTGGGCTGGCAGGACCGGATGGAGGTGCTGCGCAAGGCGGGCGGAGGCGGGGGCCTGTCGTGGAAGACGCTCCAGCGCGCGGTGGCGAGCGACCAGGGCTGGCCCTCGGTGGGGGGCCCCGCGGAGTGGGGCTTCGTGAAGCTGGGCCACACCGACCCGACGAAGTCCAACTCCGGCCTGCAAGCGCTGCTGTCCGCGACGCTGGAGTACCTGGGGCGCCGCGCGGGCGTGAAGCAGCAGGATTTGCTGTCGCCGGGCTATCAGGAATGGCTCAAGCACCTGGAGCGGGGCGTGACGCGCTTCGAGCCCTCCACCGGCATCTTCATGACGGACCTGGTGCGCTTCGGCCCGTCCCGCTACGACCTGGCGCTGGTGTACGAGAGCCTGGTCATCTCGCAGCTGGGTCACGCGCAGGGACGGTGGGGAACGCTCCAGGTGGACTACCCGCCGGTGACGCTGTGGAGCGACCATCCGGCGGCGGTGCTCCAGGCGGACTGGGTGACGCCCGAGCAGCGCGAGGCGGCGCTGGAGTGGGTGGGCTTCCTGCGCAGCAAGCCGGTGCAGGCGCGGGCCCTGGCGTTCGGCTTCCGGCCGGCGGATCCGTCGGTGCCGCTGAAGACGCAGGACGCGGACAACCCCTTCACGCGGCTTGCGGCCCACGGCATCCGGGTGGACGTGCCGCCCGCGGCGGAGGTGCCGGACGTGGCCGTGCTGCGCACCCTGCTGGACCTGTGGTCGCGCATCGGCGTGGGGCGTTGAACTGCTGCCTTCGCGCCCCCGTGAAGGAGGCGCGAAGGCGATGACTCACGGGGCGATGGAGCGCTCGAAGACGGCGAGCTGCGCTTCCAGCTTCCACTGCAGGGACGCCCGCTTGTTGGCGGCGAGGAAGCCCTCGCAGGACGCGGACAGGGTGGCCTCCTCCGGCTTGTCGGAGGCGCAGGCGGTCGCGGCGGTGGTGAAGTCATCGCGGCGGACCCAGAGGCTGTCGCCCTCCGCGAAGGCATGCTCCAGGCTGGCGCGCGCCATCTTCTTGAGCGTCTTGTAGTCGAGCCCCTGGGCGGTGGCGGCGGCGACATACTCCTGGGTGATGTCTCCGCGCAGGATGCCCGAGTCGTCCGTCGCCAGGGCCACCGGCACGTTGTTCTTCAGGTACGCGGCCAGCGGGTGCGCGTCTCCGGACATGCCCAGCAGGACGCGGTTGGACGTCAGGCAGATCTCCACCATCACGCCCGCGGCGCTCATGTCGCGCAGCAGGTCCTCGGCGCCGTCGCCGGCCGTCTCGCTCAGCACGTCCGCGCCGTGGCCGATGCGCTCCGCGTGGGCCTTCTCCACGGCCTCGCGGATGTGGAAGTTCATGTGCTGCTGGTCCTGCGCGCCGAGCACCGACGGGATGAGCTCCCCGGCGTGCAGCGACACGTGCACCAGCTTGCGGCCGACCTCCTGGTCGTTGAAGTCGTCGAGCGTGCCCAGGGCGAACATCTCATCCTGGTAGAACGCGAGCGAGTTGGCGTTCTCCTCCGGGGACACCAGGTTCACGCCGACGATTTCGGGCACCTTCTGGGCCAGCTCATAGGCATACACCCACTGGCCGAAGACGTTCGTCCGGTCCGCGGTGCGGTTGGCGGAGACGAGCAGGCGCACGTCCACGTCGCAGCCGGGGTCCTTCTGGGCCGTGTCACAGCCGAGCAGCGTGCGGGCCCCCTTCAGCGTGTTCGCGATGCTGGTGGCCTGCGCCGTCAGGGCGTTCTGGAAGTCCGGCAGTGCGATGAGCTGCTGCCGCTTCGCCAGCAGGGTCGCCTTGTCCCAGGTGTCCGTGGACGTGAACAGCGGCGTCGCGAGGCTGCCACCCCGGCCCGCGCCAAAGCCTTGCATCAGCTCCACGTAGACCTGATGGTGCTTGCCCGCGCGTGACAGGATGTCCGCGTAGCTGTCGTCATTGCGCGAATCGAGCTGCACGGCGCCGTACTTGCCGAAGGCATCGAAGAAGTGCTGGTGCGCGGTCAGCAGGGGACCCGGGTGGTCCTCCATGGACCAGGCGCTCATCACGGCGTCATAGAGGGCGCGGTCGCTCTCCGTGGTGGACAGGGGGACGGCGCCCACCGCGCAGGGGTTGCTGGCCACGTAGGTCGTCGTGTTCACGCACGCGCCGTCCTCCGCGCCCCAGGCAATCAGCTTCTCGGTGGTGATGGCGCCGGACGTGTGGCTGTGCAGGTCGCCGCCCTTGGGCATGGAGAACAGGAAGGTCCCCAGCGCCGTGGAGTCGCTTCGCAGCGACTCCATGTGCTCGTTGACCCGCTCCTCTCGCGTCTTCTCCACCGGCGGGATGGGATCTTCTTCATTGCAGGCACTCAAACCGAGCGCGGCGACGATGGCGAAGGAGGAGAACTTGATCATGGCGGTGGGGCAGTCCTTGTGGAGAGAGGGGGCGCTCCGTACAGGCTGCCCAGGAGAACGAGAAGGACTTTTCTCGTCTATCCAGGTTTACGAGAATGTGTATGAGAATGACTTCAAGAGGGACCCAGGGCAGAGGTCTCCTGGTGCGGCTTCCGACCCGGGGATGAAGGGGGCGGCGGAAGGTGGACATTTGGAAGCGGGGAGGGCGCTGGCGAGGATGGCCGGGCGGCCTTGGCCCGTGTCACGCTCGACGGGCATGCGATGCCACCGGTTCGTCCTCCTGCTGTCGTGTGGAGTCGTCGCGCTCGCGGGCTGCCGCGGTTCGACGCGGGCTCCTGACGCCCCCGCGTCCCCGGAGGTGCTCCGCCCCGTGGCGTCCTTCTCGAACATCGAGAACAAGGAGGCGCGCTCGGTGGCGCTCTTCCTCGAAGCGGGCCGGGTGATTGCCCATCCGCGCTGCACCAACTGCCACCCGGCGGACGGACGGCCCCGGCAGGGGATGGAGCAGCACGCCCATGTCCCGGCGGTGGTGGGCGGAGCGGACGGCCACGGTCCGCCCGGGCTGCCCTGCACGTCCTGTCATCAGGCGACGAACACGCCCACGGTGGGGGCCACCGTGGCCAGCATCCCTGGCAATCCGAAGTGGGCCCTGGCGCCCGTGGAGATGGCGTGGGTGGGGCACTCGTTGGGCGCCATCTGCGAACAGCTCAAGGACCCAAAGCGCAACGGGGGCAAGGACCTGGCGGCCCTCCAGCACCACATGGCGAAGGATGAACTCGTGGGCTGGGGCTGGAACCCGGGCCCGGGACGGCAGCCGGTGCCCGGCACGCAGGCCGCGTTCGGTGAGCTCTTCCAGGCATGGGTGGACTCCGGCGCCTACTGCCCGGCGCCCTGAGCCCGTCGCAGCGCTGACAGTCGCTCCGCCGTCAGCGGCAGGTCGCGCACGCGCAGCCCCGTCGCATCGAACACGGCGTTGGCGAGCGCCGCGGGTGTGGGGCCCTGACTCGCCTCGCCCGCGCCCAGGAATGGCTCCTCCGGACGGTCGATGAGCTGCACGTCCACCGGCGGCGCCTCGGAGAACGTGAGGAGGGGATAACCCTCCCAGTCGCGTGACAGGATGCGCCGGGTGTCGTGGCGGACGGCCTCCTTCAGGCTCCAGCTCAATGACTGGAGCAGGCCCCCTTCCAGTTGGTTGGCCAGTCCATCCGGGTTGACGACCTCACCCGCGTCGGCGGCGATGACGGCGCGCACCACGCGAGGGGCGTGCGTCGCCGGATCCACGAAGACCTCCAGGCACACGGCGCAGTACGTCGCCAGGTTCTTGTACCGGGCGAAGGCCAGGCCCCGGCCGTGGTGCGGCCTGCGCTCGAAGCGACTCCAGCCGAACCGCTCCGTCGCGCGGGCGATGACCGCCTTCGCCCGTTCATCCTGGAGCTGACGCAAACGGTACTCCACCGGATCCACGCCCGCCGCGTGCGCCAGCTCATCCATGAAGGACTCGATGGAGAAGACGTTCGCGTAGGCGCCCAGGCCGCGCATCGATGACACCCGCAGGGGCATCGCCCTCACGAAGTGTGTCTTCACCTGCTGCCCGGGAAAGGCATACAGGGGGATGGCATTGCGGTCGGCGGAGTAGTTCGGCGGCCCGCCATTTCGCGGCACGGGCTGCTTGAAGGGCTTCGCCAACGAACGGCCCGCGAGCAGGTTGCCGGGCTCGCCGCTGGGGCGGGTGCCATGCGACGTGGACCACAGCGCGTAATCCCAGTCGAGCACGTCCTCATTCCCATCCACGCCCGCGCTCACCTTCGTCACCATCGCGGCGCCATACGGCTCGTGGGTGTGTTCATCCTCGCGGGACCACTGCACGCGCACGGCGCGGCCGGGCAGGGCGCGGGCGAGCAGCGCCGCATCGGCCGCCACGTCGTCCGCGCCGTTGTGGCCATAGCAGCCGGAGCCCTCCACGTGCCTGCCGTGCACCTGGGTTTTGGGAAGCCCCAGCAGCTTCGCGATGGCTTCGGAGGTTTCAAAGACACTCTGACTGTGGGTGTCCACCGTCATCGTGGCGCCGTCCCACGCCGCCACGGCGCAGGAAGGGCCAATGGACGCATGCATCTGGTACGGCCGGCGGTAGGTGGCTTCCAGCGTGCGCGTGGGGGCGACGTCGGTGGGACGCTCGATGTGTTGGATGACCGTGTCCTGCGTGGGCTGTGACAGCAACCACGCATGCGGATCCACGGGCAGGGGCTGTCCGTCCTTCCACCGCGCGGCGAGGGCCAGGGCGGCGGCGGCCTTCACCGCCTGCCATTCCCGCGTGGCGATGACGCCCAGGAAGTCGCCGTCCCGCACCACCTTCAGCACGCCGGGCATCGCGGACACCTTCGCCGTGTCCACCCCGACCAGGGAGGCGTCCGGCGTGGGCGCGCGCACGATACGCCCATGCACCAGCGTGTCGGGACGCAGGTCCTGGACGAAGCGCGCCTCACCCGCCACCTTGGCGGGCAGGTCCACCCGGGGCAGGGGCTTGCCTGCGTGTCGTCGCTGGGAGGCGGGCTTGGGCGCGACGGTGCCGGTGGCCTCGCGGTTCAAGACCTTCCCGCCGACGAGCGCCCAGTACGTGACCGCGCCACCACCCGTGTCCTTCACGGTGCCGTCCTGGACGCGCAGCCGCTTCGCCGGGACGCGCAGTCGCTCGGCGGCCAGGGACACGAGCAACGCGCGCACCTCCGCCGAAGCCTGACGCACGGCCGCGCCGGCGTTGGGAATGGACATGCTGCCGGCGGTGACGCCCTCGGGGGGGCAGACGCGGGTGTCCCCGGAGAGGATGCGCAGTCGGGCTGGTTCGACGTCCAGCTCGTCCGCGCACAATTGCCCCAGCGCGGTGAGGATGCCCTGGCCCAGCTCCACCTTGCCCGTCATCAACGTGACGACGCCGTCCGCGCCGATGCGCAACCACGCATCGAGTCTGGGCGTGCGCGCCAGGTCTCCAGGCAACCGCGGCTTCGGCGTCTGCGCGAGGAGCGCGGGCCCCGCAAGCGAGAAGGCCAGCACCAGCGAGCCCTTCAACACCGAGCGCCGGGAGACGGGCGCGTTCATTCCGCCAGCTCCGCCGCCGCGCGCTGCACGGCGCGCACGATGCGGTTGTGCGAACCACACCGGCACAGGTTCGCATCCAGCGCGGTCCGGATGTCCGCCTCCGTGGGCGAGCGCTTCTGCCGGAGCAGTCCCGCCGCGGACATGATCATCCCCGGGATGCAGTACGCGCACTGCCCGGCCTGCTCGGCCAGGAAGGCCCGCTGGAGCGCATGCAGCGTTCCATCCGGGGCGCGCAGGCCCTCCAGCGTGGTGAGCGCCCGTCCCTGGAGGGACACCGCCGGCACGAGGCACGAGCGCACTGGCGCCCCGTCACGCAGCACGGTGCAGGCACCACACTGGCCCACGCCGCAGCCGTACTTCGCTCCGTTGAGGCGCAGGTGGTCGCGGAGCACGTAGAGGAGGGGAATGTCCTCCTCCCCCTCACCTGGCTCGATGACGTGGGGCGCTCCGTTGACGTTCAGCGTGAAGGCCATCGGCCGGGCTCCTCCCAGGGGAGGCGCGGAAACTATCAAGCCAGCGGCGCCCGGCGGGCCCTGCTCCAGGAGGGAACGTCCACCTCCCGTCAGCGGGGCGACCTACTGGGGACGCATCAGGAAGTCCGCAACGCGCAGGGCCCAGGCCTCGGCGGAGTCCAGCTCCGAGCGGGCTTCGGCGTAGCGGTCCAACGACGCGTCCGAACCATCCCGCGAGAAGACGGCCTCGTTGAACTCCTTCTGCGCGTTGCCCAGCCACTGGCTGGCCCGCATGCGCAGCCAATGCGCCACCTGCGGAGTGTGCTCCACCTGGTGGAGGTCCAGCTCCGAAGGGTGAATCTCCGCCGACTCTCCCTGCTTCTCAAACTCTGGCATCTCGTTCATGTCCGGATGGTCGGCATGGACCCAAGAGCAGGCACCCGGCCCGCCTGGACGAGACCGGTGTTGAAAGCACATCACTTGGAGGGGGGAGGGCTCACGCCGCTTGACGGAAGGGGAGTCCTTCAGGGCTGCTCAGATAACGCCGTCCCAACCGTGATCATTCCGACGGAAGGCGTCCCGGATGGCGTGGACGAGGGGCTCGGGCAGCTCTCCCTTGTCCAGGGTCCTCGCGTTGGCGCGCAGGTTCTCCAACTGCGTGGTGCCCACGATGCAGGTCGCGACCCCGGGCGCGTACGCGGTGAAGCGCAGCGCTAATTCCGGCCACGACAGCCCGTCTGTCTTCAGGTCCATGCGCCGCATCCGGTCCCAGTACTCGCCGACGTCGTGCGAGGCCGGACGGTCGTCCGCGAAGCGCCACGGGGCATTGGCCAGGGGCCGCTTGGCGATGACGCCCACGCCGCGCGACACGGCCTTCGCCACGCCATGGTCGAGCGAGCGCTGGTCGAAGAGGTTCACGGACGTCTGCACCACCGCGAACACGCCCGTCTCCAGCGCGGCGTCCAGCCCGGCGTTGTCGCCCGAGTACGCGGCGGCGCGCACCTTGCCCGCCTGCACCGCGCGGGTGAGGGCCTCCAGCAGGCCGGGGCGGTGCAGCACGTCCGGGGGACACGAGTGGAAGTGCAGCACGTCCAGCACGTCGGTGCGCAGGCGCTGGAGGGCCAGGTCCACGCCGCGCGTGATGCACTCGGGCGTCCAGTCCTCCACGCCGGGCACGCCGTAGCCACACTTGGTGGACAGCACGAACTCCCGGCGCCGCGAGGCGAGGTGCCGGCCGATCCGCTCCTCGGACACGCCGTAGCTGGGAGCGGTGTCGATGAGGGTGATGCCCGCGTCCAGCACGCCGTGCAGCAGCGCGCCCGCGTCGGAGTCACTGAGCGCTTCGCTGCCCACGGGGCCCGCGCCGAAGCCGAGCGCGGACACGGTGAGGCCACTGTTTCCAAGGGGGCGCTGAATCATCGCTGGGGGCCTTCGCCACGCGCGGCCAGGTCGATGAAGCCGCGGATCCAGGTGAGGTTCACGGTGTCGCACGTCGTCATCGGCGTGGGCGTGGTGGTCTCCAGCGCGGCGGTGTACGGCACGCCCTGACGCATGTACCAGTCGGTGACGCTGCCATCGTGGAAGACGACGAAGCCGTTCTCGTCGGCGTAGCTGTTGTCATCCACCTTGCGGCTGCGCACCACGGTGGCGTGCGGGGCGCAGGCCTCCATCAGCGGACGGTAGGCGGCCTTGTCCCCGAAGATGTACGCGTACGTGGCGACGCCGCCCAGGTAGTTGTCCTGGTGGATGTCGAGCGCGGCGTCGGGAGGTGGGAAGCGCGCCAGGTCGGCGCGAACCGCGCGCGTCTCCTTGGGGCCGCCGTCGTACAGGGCCCAGCGCAGGATGGGCGGGTCGCCGATGAGCTCACCGCGCCACTCGCCGGGGGCGATCTCGTAGCGCATGAAGTCGTTGTTGGGACGCTCGCCGCTGCGGTTGTAGCGCGTGCCGTCCTCGAAGCCGGAGGGGTTGATGCACGGGTAGACGCGCAGCCCCACACCCTTCGACTTCGCGTAGGCGACGACGTCGGGCAGATGCTGGGCGAGCGTCAGGGGGCCCGCGGGCTCCTCGCCGTGGAAGCCGGAGGTGATGACGAGCCAGCGTTCGCCGGGGACGATGAGGCGGAAGAGCGGGTAGTCGCGCCCTCCTTCATGCACCTGTCCGTATTCGGTGAGTTCGCCCAGGGAGGCGTGGGCACGGATGCGTCGAGCGTATTCGGTGTAATCCACCGTCCGACCATATCCGCGCGAACACGCCCTGCCCACGCTGGAACACGGTGTTCCGAAGAATCTGTCTTCCCGAGCGCAACCCGAGCGGCCCGTCCCGGGAAGAGGACGGGCCGCTCTTGGGGACGGAGCTACTTCTGTCCGGTGCGCTCGCGGTACTCGCTGGCCAGCTCCTGACGCTGGGCCGGGGTGAGGGTGCGGTGCATCTCCAGCACGGCGTCCGTCGCCTTGTGGGCGAAGGCGCGGAAGGCGTCGATGCGCGTGTCCACCAGCGCGTGCAGCTTCGCGGCGTCGGGCGTCGGCGATTCAAGCTGGGCGAGGGCTTCCGTGCGGACGGCCTGCTGTCCCTCCATGAGCTGCTGGCCCTCCGCGAGCAGGCGGTCCTTCACGGCGTGGATGGACGAGCGCTGCGCCTCGGTGGCGTCCAGGTCATCCAGCTTGTCGTCCAGCTTCCACGTCACCATCTGCTTGATGCGCTCCGGGTCCGGTGAGCCGTGATGACCACCGCGGCCGCCGAAGCCGAAGCCGGTGAGCAGGGTGACGGCGACAACGGCGGTACCGGCGATGATGAGCTTCTTCTTCATGGCGTTCTGTCTCCAGGCGTGGGGTTCGTTTCTGCTTCCTGACTGGAGCCAATATGCGAGCCGACCATTGCGTGGGTTTGAGCGGGGCGTGAAGAAGTGTGTAGGGGACGCTCCGTCAGGTTCGACTTGGAATGGCGTGGGCACTAGCGTCGCGTGACATGGATTCCCAGTCCGAACCTTCCGCCAGCCAGGTCACTCCGCCACTGCCCTCGCCCGCCGCCCCGGAGCGCCCTCGGGTGTGGACGGTGTTCCTCGCGTTCGGGCTCATGCTGGTGGCGCTCCTCGTGGGAGGCTCCATCTTCGCTGGCATCGCGATGGCCATGGAGATGGCCCGGACCGGCGTGAAGTCCCCGGACGCCGCGGCCCTCGCGGCCATGATGGAGCAGCTCAAGCTGTTGCCGTGGCTGCACGTGGCGGGCGTGATGCTGTCGAGCCTGACGGGGCTCGGCGTCGCGCTGCTGGGCGGGCGGCTGTCCCCGCGTCCACTGCGGGAGCGGCTGCGGCTGGAGCCGGGAGCCTCCCTGCCTGTCTGGGCGTGGGGGGCCGCGGTGGTGGGCTGCTTCGCGCTGGGGCAGGCCATGGAGAGCCTGACCGTGCTCACGGGCGTCTGGGATTGGACGTCGTCGCTGAAGGGCTTGCAGGTCACCAGTCAGGCGTCGCTGGGGACCTTCGCGCTGCTGATGTTCTTCGGCACGCTGGTCGCGGGCACGGGGGAGGAGCTGTTCTTCCGGGGCTATGTGCAGACGCGGCTGGTGGAGCGCTGGGGCCCGAAGGCCGGCATCGTGGGGGCCGCGACGCTCTTCGGCGTCATGCACATGGATCCCATCCACAGCCCCGTGGCGCTGGGGCTGGGCGTCTACCTGGGCTGGCTCGCGGAGCGCACCGGCAGCGTGCGCCTGTCCGTGGTCGTCCACATCCTCAACAACGCGACGTCCTTCCTCCTGACCCGCTTCGCGTCGTCCGCCACCGAGCTGTCGACCTCCATGCATGTGGCGCTGCTGGTCGTCTGCACCCTGCTGACGGTGGGCGCCGTGGCGGTGCTCAGGCCCGGCGGTGGTCGCGCCGGTACGCGCCTGGAGCACTCCCACCCCAGCGTTTGAAGGCCCGGTTGAACGAGGTCTCGCTCTGGTAGCCGCTGGCCGTCGCGACGTCGCTCAGCGGCAGCGTGCTCTCCCGCAGGAGCTGCGCGGCCTTCGTCATCCGCCACCGCGCCAGGTACTCCAGGGGCGGCTCTCCCACGAGCGCGTTGAAGCGCGCGGCGAAGCCGGACCGTGACAAGGCGACGGCCGTCGCGAGGCGCTCGACGGTCCAGGGCTCGGTGGGCCTTTCGTGGATGAGCGAGAGGGCCTTGGCAATCGGGGGATCCGCGAGCGCGCGCAGTCCGTGCTCCTGACACTGGTTTCCCGCGATGTGCGCACGGATGGCCTGCACCAGCAGGATGTCCGCGAGCCGGCTCATCACGACGGTCGCGCCAGGGCTGGACGAGGCGCTCTCCGCGATGAGCAACTGCACGGTCGACGCGAGCGAGGGCGTGGTCGCGGTGTCGTCCGCGGCGATGTGGATGAGGCGCGGAAGTGCATCGAACAACCGGGTGCTGGGCGAGACTTCGTGCCGGAAGGAGCTCGCGACCAGGGCCGTCCGGGCTCCGTCGCCCCCCACCCGGACCGAACCGATGCCCCGGGCTCGCTGGCACTCGCCCTGCCCGATGATGTGGATGGGGCTGCCTTCCGCATCGCGAAGCGTGTGCGCTCCACCATGTGGGAGCAGGGCCACGTCACCGGCCGACAGGGAGACCCCCTTCTCACCGCCCTCGACCTCCAGGAGCGCACCGCCTCGCGCGACGAGGACGATGTGCGCGCCAGGGCTCGAGGGGAACTGGATGCCCCAGGGCGCATGCAGCTCGAAGCGGCCATGCATGACGGTGGACAGCCGCATGGAGTCCAGCACGTCCGCCAGCACGTCCGCGAGCGCCTCCGGGAACTGCGCGTCCGGATGCGCTGGACGATCGGCTAATTCTTTTGGACTGGATGCCATGGCACGTCCATAGCGGCCCCTGCATTTTGTGGCCATGGCAAACACCTCGAAGCTCTTCTCCTCCTTCCGGTTGGGCCGTCTCGAACTGAAGAACCGGATGGTGATGGCGCCCATGACGCGAAGCCGGGCGCAGGGCGACGGCAACGTGCCCAACCCCCTGGCGGCGACCTATTACGCGCAGCGCGCCTCCGCGGGACTCATCATCAGCGAGGGGACCCAGGTCAGCCCCCAGGGCGTGGGGTACATCCGCACGCCCGGCATCCACTCACCCGAGCAGGTGGTGGGCTGGCGGGCGGTGACGGAGGCCGTCCATGCGGCGGGCGGGCGCATCTACGCCCAGTTGTGGCACGTCGGGCGCGTGTCGCATCCGGACTTCCATGACGGCCGGTTGCCGGTGGCGCCCTCCGCCATCGGGCATGATGGAGAGGTCTTCACGTTCAAGGGCCGCACGCGCACGGTGACGCCGCGAGCGCTCGAACTCGAGGAGATTCCCGGCGTCGTGGAGCAGTTCCGGCACGCCGCGGGTAACGCCCTGGAGGCGGGCTTCGACGGGGTCGAGCTGCATGGGGCCAACGGATACCTGTTGGATCAGTTCCTGCGAGATGGCTCCAACCAGCGCACCGATGCCTACGGCGGCAGCATCGAGAACCGGGCGCGCTTCCCGCTGGAGGTGGTCCGCGCGGTGGCGAGTGTCTGGGGGGCGGAGCGGGTGGGTTACCGGATCCTGCCGCAGTCGTTCGCCCCGGTGGGCATGAACGACTCAAACCCCGTCGAGACGTTCACCTACCTGGCGCGTGAGTTCGACCGCCTGGGGATTGGCTACCTGCACGTGTCCGAGGCGGTGTCTGGCCACATGGCGCCGGCACCGACCCCGGAGCAGCGCATCACGCCGCTGCTGCGCAAGGCCTATCAGGGCGCCCTCATCGTCAACGGCGGCTACGACGCACGGACCGGTGAGGCGGCGCTCGCCCGGGGAGAAGCGGACCTCGTCTCCTACGGCGTGCCGTTCCTCTCCAATCCCGACCTGCCGGAGCGCTACCGGCACGAATCGCCGCTCAACCCTCCGGACAACGCCACCTTCTACAGTGGCGAGGAGAAGGGCTACACGGACTACCCGGCGTTGCACTGAGGCAGGAGGCGGAACGTCATGACGAACCCGAAACAATCACAGACAGTGGAGCGCCGCCTGGGGCGGGTCATCGACCTGCCCGCGCCGATGCCGGGGCAGTTCGGGCCGGCGCACACGGTGGTGCCAGTCGTCTCACCGGAGGACTACGCCCTGTCGGATCCGTTCATCCTGTTGATGGACGACCGGATCAACGGCAAGCCCATCGGCGGGCCGCACCCGCACGCCGGCTTCGAAACGGTGACCCTCGTGGAGAAGGGCGGGATGGCCCACGACAGCGGGCGCCTGGGCGAGCGCGACGCGCAGTGGATGACGGCCGGCAGTGGGGTCATCCACGGCGAAGGGCTGGACTCCGCGGGCGAGGGGCGGATCCTCCAACTGTGGCTGACATTGCCAAAAGCACAGCGCTGGGTCCCCGCCAGCTACCAGGACCTTCCCTACGCGGAGCTTCCGGTCCGGCGCGAGTCCGGGGTGGAGGTCCGGCTGTACAGCGGCAGCTCGGGAGCGGTGCGGTCGCAGACGAAGAACTACGTGCCCGTCACCCTCGCGGAGTTCCAACTGGAGCCGGGCGCGAGCATCGAGCAGGACCTGCCCGCTTCGTACAACGGCTTCCTCTACGTCATGGAGGGAGAAGTCGCGGTGGGCCCGGAGGGCAGGGCGCTGCGGCCCGGACAGGTGGGCTGGTTGGACCGTCCGAAGGGCGGAGGGGACAGCTCGCTTCGCATCACCGGCACCACCCGGGCGCGAGCGCTGCTGTACGCCGGGCAGCCTCAGGGAGACCCGTTGGTCAGCCATGGCCCGTTCATCGGAGACACCCAGGCTGACATCCTGCGAGTGATGGGCGAATACCGCTCCGGTCGCTACTCGGCCCCGCCCCGGAGATAGCCCGCTCAGTGGACCCCCGGGCTCTGTGCGTCCCCGGTTGGATCCGCGGATGCATCCGGCCGCTCCGCCGCCAGCTTCGCGCGCATGGCGGTCACTACATTGGGGAAGTCCCCCGCCACGTCGAGCTTCTCCGCGGGGTCCCCCACCACGTCGAAGAGCTGCACCTTCACCCCCTCCGGCGTGGGCAGCTCCAGGAGCTTCCACCGTCCCAGGTACAGCCCCCGGTGCCGCGCGCGGAGCACGGTGCCTTCCCATTCAGGCTTGAGTGCAATCTGCCCCGTGTCCGGCTCCACCGTGGCCGTCTCGTAGATCCACGGATAGGGGATGCGCACGGTCTGGTATGGCTGCCCGTCGCGGTCGCTGAACCACAGGTCCGTCTCGATGAGCGCGGGCACATCCGGCAGCGGCCGGGGCTCCGGTCCGGGTTGGACCAGCGACGCGAGCGAGCGGCCCCGGAATGACTCCGGCGCGTCCACGCCCAGCAGCTCCAACAGCGTGGGCGCCACGTCCAGCGAACGCGCCCGCTGCGTCACCGCGCGCCCCGCCGCCACTCTTCCGGGCAGCCGCACCACGAAGGGGATGCGCAGGGCCGCGCGGCCCCACAGGTGGTCGCCGTGGCCCTGTCCCAGGCCCTCGTCCTCCAGGTGCTCGCCGTGGTCCGACAGCAGCACCACCAGCGTGTCGTCCCACCGCCCGCGCCGCTCCAGATCCTTGCACAGGCTCCCCACGAGTCCATCGAACGTGAGCACCCCCGCGTCGTAGTTCGCGCCCAGTGCCGCCACGTCCTCGGGCGTGGGCGCGGGCGCGTCCGGATCCACCTCCATCCGGGGCGTCGAACCGAAGCGCCACGGTCCCCGGTAGCCCCGCTCCACGAACCGGCCCTCCTGCGGCCACGGCGCGGCGTAGGGGAAGTGCGTGGACGACGCGAAGACCACCAGCGCGAACGGCGCGTCCTCCGGCAGGTCCTCCAGCACGTGGTGCACCCGAGCGCGCAAGGGGGCGGGGTCGGTCAGCTCCGGGAACTGGCCCCGCTCCGGAAACAGCCCCGGCGCCAGCGCCGTCCATGGCAGCAGCGCCACGTTGGTGATCAACATCCGCTGACGGATGAGGTCCGGGAAGCGGAAGTCCGGCGCGGACACCTGCTGGAAGCCGTACTCGAAGCGGGAGAAGTGGTCCCCCGCGTAGTCCGCCACCACCGCCGTGCGGTAGCCCTGCGCCGCCAGCACCGTGGCCAGCGTGGTGAACTTCGCCTCGCGCGCTTCGCGGCCCACCAGCGTATGCGTCACCGGGTGCTCGCCCGCCCACTGTGACGTCAGCAGCGTCGTCCACGACGGCGCGGTGCGCGGCACCTGCACCACCGTGTCGTCGAAGCGCGTGCCCTCGTCCATCAACCGGTCGATGTTCGGCGACGTGGCCCGCGAGTACCCGCTGCCCGACAGGTGGTCGGGCCTGAGCCCATCCGACGCGAGGATGAGCAGGTTCGGCCGCACCGGCGCCGCGCCCTCCACGTCGCGCCCTGCCCGCGTCAGCCCCAGGCCGGTGAAGCCCGCCACCACGACCGCCGCCGCCGTCCCGCCCATCACCCCGCGCCAGCGCGGCGTCGCGACCAGCGCTCGCGCCACCAGCGCCAACACGCTCAACACCGGCAGCACCAGCGCCGCCATGTACCAGCCCGACGGCTGCGTCCCGCTCACGCCCCGCAGCAGCGCGGCTGTCACCTCCGAGCGCGCATACAACGTCGCCGCGTACACGTGCGGATGCCGCGCCATGTCCCCCAGCACCAGCATCCCCTCCACCACCAGGCACCCCAGGCCGCTGCCCCAGAACACCGCGCGCCGGCTCCGCTGCGCGGCCCACAGGCCGGCACCCAAAAGCGCCCCCAGCACCAGGCCCACCGTGCAGTACGCCGCGAGCAACCGGGCCACCTGCCACAGCACCACGTCGCGCCACTCGGTCCACACCCAGTCGGTGACGATGCGGCTCTCGTTCCCTTGGTAACCCAGTTGCATGTTCAACAGGGCACACAGTGTGTAGAGCACCAGGAAGACGAGCAGGCCTGCCCGGCAGCCCAGCAGGAGGGCACGGGCGAGCGTCGGTGGACGGGCGGTGGTGGCGGGCATCCTGGGGCAGCGTGGGCACGAATCCCACGCCCGGCACCCCTGGCAGGGTGGGACGAGGGTCCGAATGCCCACGCCCGGACGGCGAGGAAGCTTCGATTCCGCTCCGGGTGTTTTCCCGGCCGGCCATCCGCTCCCCTGGACGTGGGAGGTCCTTCGAAAACCGCTGGCCCTGTCACTGGACTGGCGAGCAGGGGATGCGGGCTCTAGTGTTCAGGCGCCTTCTTCACTCCGGGAACCTGACGCTCATGTCCTTTACCCACCTTCACCTCCACACCCTCTATTCGCTGCTCGATGGGGCGATCCGGATGAAGGACCTCATCAAGACGGTGAAGGAGAAGGGCATGTCGAGCGTGGCCGTCACGGACCACGGCAACATGTTCGGCACCATCGACTTCTACAAGAAGGCGAAGGACGCGGGCATCAAGCCCATCCTCGGCCTGGAGGCCTACGTCGCGGGCCCCAAGGGGCGCGAGGACCGTTCAGAGAAGGTGGCCCACCACCTCATCCTCCTGGCGAAGAACGAGGAGGGCTACGCGAACCTGCGCTACCTGTCCTCCACCGCGTACATGAACGGGTTCTACTACCACCCGCGCATCGACAAGGAGGTGCTCGCCAAGCACAGCAAGGGCCTCTTCGGGCTCACCGCGTGCCTGGGCGGTGAAGTCACGAGCGCGTGCTTCCGCGGCGACATGGACCACGCCCGCCGCGCCGCCACCGAGTACAAGAACATCTTCGAGCCCGGGCAGTTCTTCCTGGAGATCCAATCCAACGGGATGCCCGAGCAGGACAAGGCGAACGAGAACCTCAAGCAGCTCTCGCGCGACATCGACGTCCCGCTCGTCGCCACCGCGGACGCGCACTACATCAAGCGCGAGGACGCCCGGGCGCATGAGCTGCTCATGTGCATCGCCAGCGGCAAGACGCTCGCGGACAGCAAGCGCCTGCGCCACTCCACCGACAAGCTCTACGTGACGAGCCCCACGGAGATGCTGGAGTTCTTCAAGGACATCCCCGAGGCGGTCCACAACACCCAGCGCATCGCCGAGCAGTGCAACGTGGAGCTGAAGCTGGGCAAGCCCATGCTCCCCACGTTCAAGGTGCCCGACAGCCACACCCCGGACTCCTTCATGGCGGAGCTGGCGTACGAAGGCCTGCGCCAGCGCTTCGACGAGCTCAAGCACCAGTACCCCATCGACCATCAGCAGTACAAAGACCGCCTCACCCTGGAGCTGGGCGTCATCCAGCGCATGGGCTTCAGCGGCTACTTCCTCATCGTCCAGGACTTCATCAACTGGGCGAAGAATCAGAACATCCCGGTGGGCCCGGGCCGAGGCTCCGGCGCAGGGTCGCTCGTGGCCTACGCGCTGCGCATCACCGACCTGGATCCCATCCCGTACAACCTCCTCTTCGAGCGCTTCCTCAATCCGGAGCGCGTGTCGATGCCGGACTTCGATATCGACTTCTGCCAGGACCGGCGCGACGAGGTCATCAAGTACGTGGGCCGCAAGTACGGCGAGATGAACGTGGGGCAGATCATCACGTTCGGTTCGCTCAAGGCCAAGAGCGTGCTGCGCGACGTGTGCCGCGTCTTCGGCCTGCCCTTCAGCGAAGGCGACCGCATCGCGAAGCTCGTGCCCGAAGTGCTCAACATCTCCCTGAAGGAGGCCATCGAAATGGAGCCTCGCCTCAAGGAGATGATTGAAAAGCCCACCAACATCGGTGAGGTGGAGGGCAACCCCGTCACCACCAAGGACGTGCTGGAGATTGCCCTCGCGCTGGAGGGCCTGCACCGCCAGCCGGGCATGCACGCCGCGGGCGTCGTCATCGCCGACAAGCCGCTGTGGGAGTTCGTGCCGGTGTACTCGCCCCCGGGCGAGAAGATCCTCATCACCCAGTTCGCCAAGGACGAGGTGGAGGCCGCGGGCCTGGTGAAGTTCGACTTCCTGGGCCTGAAGACGCTCACCGTCATCCAGCACGCGCTGGACCTGGTGAACCGCAACCACGGCAAGGACATCAAGCGGCACGAGATCCCGCTCACCGATGACAGCATGTGGGCGCTGATGGCCAAGGGCGACACGGCCGGCGTCTTCCAGATGGAGTCCAGCGGCTTCACCGAAATGGTGATGAAGCTCAAGCCGTCCTGCTTCGAAGACGTCATCGCCGCGGGCGCGCTCTACCGCCCGGGTCCGCTGGACGCCGGCATGGTGGACGTCTTCATCAACCGCAAGCACGGCCGGGAGAAGGTGTCGTATCCGCACCCGAACCTGGAGCCCGTCCTCAAGGACACCTACGGCGTCATCGTGTACCAGGAGCAGGTGATGCAGATTTCGCAGGTCCTGGGTGGCTACACCCTGGGCCGCGCGGACCTGCTTCGCCGCGCCATGGGCAAGAAGAAGGCCGAGGTCATGCAAGCCGAGCGCGCCGGCTTCATGGAAGGCTGCAAGACCAACAACGTGGACCTGAAGGTCGCGGGCGAAATCTTCGACCTGATGGAGAAGTTCGCCGAGTACGGCTTCAACAAGAGCCACTCCGCGGCGTACGGCCTGGTCACCATCCACACGGCGTGGCTCAAGGCCCACTACCCGTGCGAATTCATGGCCGCCCTTCTCACCAGCGAGAAGGACAACACCGACAAGGTGGTGAAGCACATCGGCGAGGCCCGCGAGTCGGGCACGCAGGTGCTGCCGCCGGACGTGAACCAGTCCGACCTCGCGTTCGGCGCGGTGGAGGGGAAGATCCGCTTCGGACTGGGCGCCATCAAGGGCGTGGGCGAGGGCGCCATCGAGTCCATCCTGGAGGCGCGCAAGGAAGGCCCCTTCAAGAGCCTCTTCGACTTCTGCGAGCGCGTGGACGGCCGCCGCGTCAACCGCAAGGTGCTCGAAGCGCTGGTGAAGGCAGGCGCCTTCGACTTCGAGAAGCGCCCCCGCGCGCAGCTCTTTGAAACCATCGAGCGCGCGATGAACCGCGGCTCCGCCAGCCAGAAGGACCGCGCCGCCGGCCAGAGCTCGCTGTTCGGGATGCTCTCCGGCCCGGCCACCGCTGGCACCGGCCTCAAGGACGACTACGCGGCGGTGGAGGAGTGGCCGGAGAAGGAGCGCCTGGCCTTCGAGAAGGAGTCCATCGGCTTCTACGTGTCCGGCCACCCGCTGTACCAGTACGAGAAGGAACTGAAGCGCTACGCGCGGCCCATCACCGCGGTGCAGCGCGCGCGCCGCGACGAGAAGCTCACCGTGGCGGGCATCATCACCGTGCTGCGCGAGCGCCCCACCAAGACGGGCAAGCGCATGGCGTGGGTGACCATTGAAGACCTGTCCGGCTCCACGGAGCTGGTGTGCTTCCCGGGCAAGGACGGCACGCGCAACGTGATGGGCAAGGACGGCAAGTGGTCCAAGCAGGGCCCCAAGCCGGGCTACGAGCAGTGGGAGCACCTGCTCAAGTCGGATGACCCCATCCTGGTGACAGGCACCGTCCAGATCTCCCAGCGCGACGAGAACACGCCCACCGCCGAACTCATCGTCGACGACATCCAGAGCCTCAAGTCCGTGCGCGAGAAGCGCACCAAGCGGCTGGAATTGCGCCTGCCCGCGGACATCGTCACCGAGGAGCGGCTGGCGAAGCTCAACGAGCTGGCGAAGAAGTACGCCGGCGCGACGCCGGTCGCCGTGAGCGTCCTGTTCCCGGGGGAGGCAGAGGCGCACATCTCCGGCACCACGCTCAGGGTGCAGGTGAATGATGACTTGCTGCTCGCGGTGGACCGGCTCTTCGGGCAGAAGGTCGTGGAGTTCGGCTGATTTGAAAGAAGGAGCGACTCCATGGCGGATGGCGTGTTCAAGGACGGGCTGCTCAAGGGCAAGACGGCCTTCATCTCCGGTGGCAGCAGTGGCATCAACCTGGGCATCGCCACCGCGTTCGTGAAAGCGGGCGCCAAGGTGGCCATCAATGGCCGCAACGTGGAGAAGCTGGAGGGCGCGGTGAAGGGCCTCCAGGCCCACGGCACCGCCATGGGCGTGGCCGCCGACGTGCGCGACTACGCGTCCGTGGAGAAGGCCCTCCAGCAGGTGAAGGACGCGTACGGCGAAATCGACGTGCTGGTGTGCGGCGCCGCCGGCAACTTCCCCGCGCCCGCGCTGGGCATGTCCTCCAACGGCTTCAAGGCGGTGATGGACATTGACGTGCTGGGCACGTTCAACGTGTCGCGCGCCGCCTTTGAACACCTGCGCAAGCCGGGCGCGTCCGTCATCACCATCTCCGCGCCCCAGGCGTACCTGCCCATGGCCATGCAGGCCCACGTGTGCGCCGCCAAGGCCGGCGTGGACATGCTCACCCGCGTGCTCGCCATCGAGTGGGGCGGCGCGGGCGTGCGCGTCAATGCCATCACCCCCGGCCCCATCGAAGGGACCGAAGGCATGAGCCGACTCGCGCCTTCCGAGGATTCACGGCAAAAGCTCGCGGAGGCCCTGCCGCTGCAGCGCTTCGGCACCCCGGAGGACATCTCCCGGCTGGCCCTCTTCCTGTCCTCGGACGCGGCCTCCTTCATCACCGGGGCCATCATGGTGTGCGACGGCGGCCAGTCCCTGCTGGGCGGCGCCGCGCTCCTCCAGGCGATGAACGGCTGATCATTCAGTTGAGCTGCAATGTTCCGGCCCTGCTTTCGTGGGGTCGGGGGAGGTCTGCTAGAAAGCAGTGCAACCCCGCGCAGGCAGTCGCTGCCGCGCGGGGGCGCCCCGCTGGACGGAGACCTCCATGTCCCCACGTTTTGAACTGCTCGCCCGCTGTCTGGGTTTGAGCGTGCTGTGTCTAGGCCTGTCGCTGGGCTGTAGCGATTCTGGAACGCCTCCGACGCCTCCGCCCCCGGTGGAGGGCGTGATTGACGCGGCGGCCTCCACGGTGGCGGTGGACCGGCCCACGGGGGTGCTCGCGAACGGCCAGGACGCGGCCTCCGTCACGGTGACGGTGGTGCGCAAGGACGGCTCGCGGATGTCCGGGCGGGCGGTGACGGTGACGGTGGCGGGGGAGGGTGGCTCCGTCGTGGCCCAGCCGGAGCCGACGGGGCTCAACGGTGAAACCGTCGCGAAGGTGACGTCGACGGCGACGGGCGTGAAGACGGTGACGGCGTCGGTGAAGGACGTGGACGGAAAGGCGGTGGCGCTCACCGCCGTCGCCACGGTGGCGTTCATCGACCCCACGGCCACGCGGCTCGCGTTCAAGCAGTCCATCCCGGATGGCGTGGCGGGCGTCGCGTTGGGCGGCCTGGAGGTGGTCCTCCAGGATGCCAACGGGCAGCCCATCCTGGACGGCACGGCGGAGGTGACGTTGTCGCTGGGCTCCGGGGGCGTCGTCTTCCCGGAGGGCCTGCTGACGGTGACGGCGGTGAACGGCGTGGCGACGTTCCCGGACGTGGTGCTGAAGCGGGCGGGCGCCAACTACCACTTCATCGCGAGCGCCCCCGGCTTCGAGCCGGCCGCGAGCACCTTCTTCAAGGTGGTCCCCAACGTCCCGGCGGCCCTGGCCTACAACACGCTGCTGGAGTCCGTGGTGGCGGGCGTGGCGCAGGACCTCCAGGTGACGGTGCAGGACGCGTACTTCAACACGGTGACGGACTACACGGGCACGGTGACGCTGACGTCCACGGACTCCGCCGCGACCCTTCCCGCGGCCCATGCGTACACGGCGGCGGACCAGGGGCAGCACACGTTCGCGGGCATCACCTTCCGGACCGCCGGAAGCCAGCGGTTGATGATTGACGACGGCACGAGCGCCATCGCGTTCACCCTGCCGGTGGACGTGGTCGCCGGGCCGCCCGCGCTCCTCGTCTTCACGGAGCAGCCCACGCGCGTGTCGACGCGTGAATCCCTGGGCACCGTGCGGGTTCAGCTGAAGGACGCCTTCGGCAACGTGGCCAGGGTGGGCGCGCCGACGGTGAAGCTGTCGCTGCCGCAGGCGGGCTTCACGCTGTCGGGCACGTTGGAGGCGGAGCCGGTGGAGGGCGTCGCGACGTTCACGACGCTGAGCGTGGCGGGCCATGGCACCACGCACCTGGTCGCCTTCGCGGACGGGTTGCCGGATGCGAGCAGCGCCGACATCAATGTGGTGGACGATGTGCCGCCCGCGAAGCCGGTGCTGACGCAGACGGCGGCGACGGAGACGGGCCTCACGGTGCAGTGGACGGGCGTGGGCGACGACGGCACCGAGGGGGCGCTGACGTCGCAGGAGCTGCGCTACGCCACGGCCCCCATCACCACGGACGCGGACTTCGCGGCGGGCACGTTGGTGGCCATTGGCAGCCCGGTGCCTCCGGGCTCGGTGCAGTCCGCGACGCTGACGGGGCTCGCGGCGGGCGCCACGTACCACGTGGCACTGAAGGCGACGGACAACCAGGGCAACTCCACGCGGTCCGACAGCCTGGCGGTGTCCACGGCGGATCCGCAGGTGACGCAGCTGGCGTTCGCGCAGCAGCCGGCGGACGGCACGGCGGGCACGGCGCTCGCGGAAGTGCGCGTGGCGCTGCAGGACGCGCGCGGGGATGTCGTCCCCACGGCGACCACCGCGGTGACGCTGACGCTGGTGGGGCAGCCCTCCTTCGCGGCGGTGACGGTGGAGGCGGTCAACGGCGTGGCCACCTTCCAGGGCCTGCGCGTGGACACGGCGGACACGTTCAAGTTCATCGCCACGGCGGGGTCGCTCAGCCAGACGAGCAATGCCTTCACCGTGCGCGCGGGAGCGGCGGCGGAATTGGTGCTGTCGAACTTCAACGACCCGATTGACGCAGGCAGCGCGGTCGAGTTCAGCGTGGCGCTGACGGACGCGTTCGGCAATCTGGTGCGGGACTACACCGGCACGGTGCACTTCACGTCCACGGATGCGCAGGCGGTGCTGCCCCCGGATGCGACCTTCACGGCGGCGGACCAGGGCCAGAAGCTCTTCACGGGCCTGGTGTTCAAGACGGCGGGGACGCAGTCGCTCACCGCCACGGACACCGCCACGCCGGCTCTCACCGCCACGGTGGACGCCGATGTGCGCTCCACGTCGGCCGTGTCCTTCCAGGTCATCGCGGAGGCCGGCCCGTTCGTCGCGGGCAGCTCGCTGAGCTACGAACTGGTGGCGCGGGACACCTACGGCAACGTCGCGAAGGACTACGCCTCCACGGTGACGTTCACGTCCTCGGACGGCCAGGCGGTGCTGCCCGGCGCCTACACGTTCACGCTGGTGGACGAGGGTCGGCACACGTTCAGCGTGGAGCTGTTCACCGCTGGAGCTCAGGAGGTCGTCGCGCAGGACGTGGTGGATGGCGCGCTGAAGGGCTCGCACACCTATTCCATCGTGCCGGCGGCCATCGACACGCTGGTGTTCATCTCCGCGCCCACCATGGGTTCGGTGCGGCAGGCGCTGGCGGACGTGCAGGTGGCGCTGCGGGACGCGTATGGCAACGACGTCAATGACATCCCGACGGACGTGACGCTGGCGCTCGCGGGCGGCAGCTTCTCCCAGGCCAACCCCACGAGCACCACCGTGGATGGCGTAGCGACCTTCGCGGGCCTCATCGTGAACGACGAGGGCACGTATCAATTCGAGGCCGACGCGGACGCCCTGGCGGTCTCTACGTCCGCGGACCTGATCATCACCGACGCGGTGGCTCCGGCCATCGCGCAGGGCTTCGCGGCGACCGCGCCGTCCGCCTCCAGCATCCGCCTGGACTGGGCGGCCCCGGGCGACGACGGCGACCTGGGCACGGCGACGCGCTACGAGCTGCGCTACGCCACGGCGGCCATCACCGACGCGACGTTCGACGCGGCCACGGAGGCGACGGGCGTGTCCTCGCCCCAGGCACCGGGCACGGCGGAGTCCTTCACCGTCACCGGCCTGGATGCGGCGACGACGTACTTCTTCGCGCTGAAGACGTTCGACGGGGCGGGCAATGGCAGCGCGCTCGCCACCGCGAGCATCGGCACCACCAACCCGTGCGACGGCTTCGTGTGCACGCCGCCGTCTCCGGCCTGCGCGGAGGACGGCACGTCGCTGGAGGTCTACACGTCGGTGTGCGTGGTGGTGTCGGGCACGCCGACCTGCCAGGACGGCGAGATGGAGCTCCAGGCCTGCCCCGGCGCGGATGCCGTCTGTCACGCGGCGGCATGCGCCACGGCGCCGCATCCGGGCGCGGGCGAGCTGGCCCTGTCGGAGGTGATGCACTCGCCGTCCGCCGGGACGACCGAATACATGGAGCTGACCAACACCAGCACGAAGCTGCTCAACCTGGACGGCATGACGGTGACCCACGTGGACGGCGTGGGCACGAGCACGTCCATCACGGTGAATCATGGCCACGGGCTGCTGGTCGATCCCGGCGCCCGGGTGGTGCTCGCCCAGAACGGGAACCCGACGACGAACGGGGGCGTGTTCGTGAACCACGCGTACGGCATCCCCTCCTTGAGCCTGGACAACACCGGCTCCATCACCTTCAAGCAGGGCCCGACGACGGTCACGAGCCTGAGCTACACGAACGCCTTCCCGCGGACGACCGGCCGAGCGATGAGCCTCGCGTCCAGCATCGTGGGCACGGAGGGCAGCGCCCGGCCCTGGTACTGGTGTGATTCATCCGGAAGCCTGGAGGGCGGTGACCGGGGCACGCCGGGTCAGGCCAACGACGACTGCGGGCTGAACGTCGAGAAGCCGCTGAACTACTGCGCCATCCAGTACCCGAAGACGTTCCCGTCCGGCACCGACTACCCGGCGAGCATCGCTCCCAACGTCGCCTACGACATCTTCAGCCAGTTCTACAGCTTCGACGTCACCACCCGGAACCAGAACGGCAACGACTTCTACCCGCGCATCGAGGCGCAACTGGGTTACGGCACGGACGCGGCCAACCCCGCGGGCTGGACCTGGACGTCCGCGACCCCCAACGCGGGCTACGCGCCGTCGAGCTCCAACAACGACGAGATGAAGGCTTCGCTGAGCATCCCCACGGCTGGGACGTACAGCTACGGCTTCCGCTACCGGTTCACGGACGCGGGGGCGCCGTGGGTGTACTGCGATCAGAGCGGTATCGCCGTGCCGCCGGCTGGCAACTATGGCTCGGTGACGGTGGCGCCCGTGGTGAAGCCGCCGCTGACGAACCACGTGGTCATCAGCGAGTTCAGCGGGGGCAATGGCTCAGGGACGGCCGCGACGGACGAGTTCATCGAGCTCTACAACCCGACGAACGCGGACGTGGACCTGTCCAACTGGCAGGTCAGCTACAAGTCGGCCACCGGGACCCTTTGGAGCGCCACCGTCACCATTCCGGCCGGGAAGGTCATTCGCGCCCACGGATACTTCCTCCTGGCTGGGGCGAACTACAGCGGCGGTAGCGTGGCCGCCGCGGATGTCCCGTACACCTTCGACACCTCCGCCTCCACGACGGCTGGCGGCCACATCCGCGTCCAGCGCCTCGTGAGCGGGACGTACGTGGACGTGGACAAGCTGGGGTACGGCACCGGGAATTCCCCCGAAGGCACCGCGGCCCCCAGCCATCCGGCGGTGGGTGGCAGCCTGGAGCGCAAGGCCGTGTCCACGTCCTCCTCCACCGCGATGGGCGTGGGCGGTACGGACGCCGCGCGCGGCAACGGGCAGGACACGGACAACAACTCCGTGGACTTCGTGACCCGCGCGATACGGCAGCCGCAGAGCTCCGCGAGCCCGCTCGAGTTCTACTGAAGCCTTCGCCTTGACCCCGCAGTCTCAGGAGGCCGCTCACGGCACCACGCCGGGGCGGCCTCCGCCGTTTCAATGTCTCCGAGTCCCGCCCGACTGTCCGGTCCCCGAAGGAGCAGGGCAGGGGAGGGCCACCCGCGCCCGACAAAGGGGCCGCCGCCCTCACACGGATGCTGCCCGGGCGTGCGGGGCGCATTAGCTTTGGGACCTCTTCAGAGGAGCCCTGCCCGTGTCCGAGCCCCTGGTCCCCGATGCCGCCCGCCATGTCACCTGCCCGCCGGAGGACTTCCGCCGCGCGAGCGAGGAAGCCCTGACCCGCGCTCGCGCCGGCATCGCGCGCCTCAAGTCCCTGCCCGCGAAGACGCCTCCGCGCGAGGTGCTGGAGCTGTACGACGAGTCCTCCGCCACGCTCGACGACGCCTCCGCGCGCGCCAGCGTCGTGCGCCACACCCACCCGGAAGCGGCCCTGCGCGAAGCGGCGGAGGCCGCCGAGCAGTCCATCGAGAACCTCTCCAACGAGATCCGCATGGACCGGGGCGTCTACGACGTCCTCTCCGCCGTGGACCTGTCCGGACAGGACGCGGCCACGCGCAAGTGGATGGAGAAGGTGCTGCGCGACTTCCGCCGCGCTGGCGTGGACCGCGACGAGGCCACCCGCGAGAAGGTGAAGGCGCTCCAGGAGGAGCTCATCCGCATCGGCCAGGAGTTCAGCCGCAACATCAGCCAGGACACCCGCACGGTGTCGCTGCCCCCGTCCGCGCTGGACGGCTTGCCGGAGGACTACGCGCGCGCGCACGCTCCGGGCCCGGACGGCCAGGTGCGCATCTCCACCGACTACCCGGACCTCGTGCCCTTCCTCACCTACGCGCGCGACGGCAAGGCCCGCGAGCAGCTCTGGCGCGCCAACCGCCAGCGCGGCCATCCCGCCAACGTGGACGTGCTGGGCCGGCTCGTCGCCCGCCGCCATGAGCTGGCCACGCTGCTGGGCTATCCGCACTGGGCCGCCTACGCCACCGAGGACAAGATGGTGCGCACCGCGGACGCCGCGCGGGACTTCATCCAGAAGATCTCCACCGCCTCGGAAAGCCGCATGAAGAGCGACTACCAGGTGCTGCTGGAGCGCAAGAAGAAGGACGACCCGAAGGCCACCCAGGTGGAGCCCTGGGACTCCGGCTACCTGGATGACCGCGTGAAGGCGGAGCAGTACGCCTTCGACTCGCAGACGGTGCGCCCCTACTTCGAATACACGCGCGTGAAGCAGGGCGTCCTGGACCTCACCGCGCGCCTCTTCGGCGTCACCTACCGCCCGGTGAAGGACGTGCCGGTGTGGCACCCGGACGTGGAAGTGTTCGACGTCTACGAAGGCGCCACGCTCAAGGGCCGCTTCTTCCTGGACATGCATCCGCGCGCGGACAAGTACAAGCACGCGGCCCAGTTCACGCTGACCAGTGGCAAGTCCGGACACCGCCTGCCGGAAGGCGCGCTCATCTGCAACTTCCCCAAGCCTGGCGCGGAGCCCGCGCTGATGCAGCACGGCGACGTGGAGACGTTCTTCCACGAGTTCGGCCACCTCCTGCACCACATCTTCGGCGGCCACACGCACTGGGCCGGCCTGTCCGGCGTGCGCACCGAATGGGACTTCGTGGAGGCCCCGTCGCAGATGCTGGAGGAGTGGGCGCGCGACGTGACGTGCCTGCAGACCTTCGCGAAGCACTACCAGACGGGGGAAGCGCTGCCCGCGGAGCTGGTGGAGCGCATGTTGCGCGCGGACGAGTTCGGCAAGGGGCTCTTCGTGCGCCAGCAGATGTTCTACGCGGCGCTCAGCCTGGAGCTCTACCGGCGCGACCCGAAGGGCCTGGACGCCACCGCGCTCGTGCGCGAACTGCAGGGCCAGTACATCCCCTTCCCGTACCTGGAGGGGACGTACTTCCACCTCACCTTCGGGCACCTGGATGGGTACTCGTCCAACTACTACACGTACATGTGGTCGCTCGTCATCGCGAAGGACCTCTTCACGGTGTTCCAGAAGCAGGGCCTGCTCAACCCCGCCCCCGCGCAGGCGTACCGGCGCGCGGTGCTGGAGCCGGGCGGCTCCGATGACGCCGCGCGCCTGGTGAATCACTTCCTGGGCCGCGACTACGACTTCCGCGCCTACGAGGCCTGGCTCAACAAGGCCGCGTAGCCGCGGGCTGCATGGGGCGGGCGGCCAGGAGAGGCCGCCCGCGCCCGGTGCTTCAGGGCGTCACTCCACCCGCGTCTGCTTCACGTTCCAGATCTCCTCCGCGTACTGCTTGATGGTGCGGTCGGAGGAGAAGATGCCCGCGCGGGCCACGTTGATGATGCACTTCTTCGACCAGCTCTCCGGGTCCTGGTACGCGCGCACGACCTCTTCCTGCTTGGAGCTGTACGCGGCGAAGTCCGCCAGCACGAGGTAGCGGTCCTCGTCCAGCAGGCTGTCCACCAGCGGCTGGAAGAGGTTGCGGTCCTCGGGGGAGAAGAAGCCGGAGCGGATGAGGTCCAACGCCTCGCGCAGCTCCGTGTTGGACTCGTACACCTCGCGCGGCCGGTAGCCGGCCTTCTTGCGCGCGATGACCTCGTCCGCGGTGAGGCCGAAGAGGAAGAAGTTCTCGTCGCCCACTGCCTCGCGGATCTCCACGTTGGCGCCGTCCAGCGTGCCCAGCGTCAGCGCGCCGTTCAGCATCAGCTTCATGTTGCCCGTGCCGGAGGCCTCCCAGCCCGCCGTCGAAATCTGCTCGGACACGTCCGCCGCCGGGATGATGCGCTCCGCGAGGCTCACCCGGTAGTTGGGCACGAACACCACCTGCAACCCCGTGGTGCCCGCGTCGCTGTTGACCACCTCCGCGATGCCGTTGATGAGCCGGATGGTCAGCTTCGCCAGGTGGTAGCCCGGGGCCGCCTTCGCGCCGAAGAGGAACGCGCGCGGGTGCACGACGCTGGCCGGCTCCCGGCGCGCCTTCATCCACAGCGCCACGATGTGGATGGCGTCCAAGAGCTGCCGCTTGTACTCGTGCAGGCGCTTGATCTGCACGTCGAAGATGGCGTCCGGGTTGAGCTGCACCCAACGCAGGTCACGCACGTGGTTGGCCAGGTCCACCTTGTTCGCGCGCTTCACCTCGCGGAACGCCTTGCGGAACTCCGGGTCCTCCGCGTGCGCCTCCAGCTTCGTCAGCTGGTCCAGGTCCGTGGCCCACCCCTCACCGATGCGGCTGGTGATGAGCTTGGACAGGCGCGGGTTGCACCACGCCAGCCACCGGCGCGGCGTCACGCCGTTCGTCTTGTTGTTGAAGCGCTCCGGATACATCGTCGCGAAGTCCGGCAGCACGTCGCGGCGAAGCAGGTCCGTGTGCAGCGCGGCGACGCCGTTGATGCTGTGGCTGCCCACGACGGCCAGGTGGGCCATGCGGATCTTCTTCTCCGGGCCCTCCTCCACCAGGCTCATCCGCTGCTGCTTCTCCACGTCGAACGGGTAGCGGATCTGCACCTGACGCATGAAGCGCTGGTTGATCTCGAAGATGATCTCCAGGTGGCGCGGCAGCAGGCGCTCGAACAGCGACACCGGCCAGCGCTCCATCGCCTCCGCGAGCAGCGTGTGGTTGGTGTAGCCGAACGTCTCCTGGGTGATGGACCACGCCTCGTCCCAGAGCAGCTGCTTCTCATCCACCAGCACGCGCATCAGCTCCGCCACGCCGATGGCCGGGTGCGTGTCGTTGAGCTGGATGGCGACCTTGCGGGAGAAGTCGCGGAAGTCGCTGTGGTTCTTCAGGTAGCGCCGGACGATGTCCGCGATGGAGCACGCCACGAAGAAGTACTGCTGCTTCAGGCGCAGCTCCTTGCCGGCCTGGAACGCGTCGTTGGGGTAGAGGACCTTGGAGATGACCTCCGAGTCGTTCTTCTCCACCACCGACCGCTCGTAGTCGCCCGCGTTGAACAAGAGCAGGTCGAACTCGGCGCTCGCGCGCGCCTGCCACAGCCGCAGCGTGTTGACCGTGTTGTTGCCGTAGCCCGCGATCGGCGTGTCATACGGCACGCCAATGACGGTCTTTCCGCCCACCCAGCGCGCCACCGGCCGGCCATCCGGGCCCTGGTGGTGCTCCACGCGCCCGAAGAAGCGCACCGGCACGGCCTTCTCCGGCCGCACGATCTCCCACGGGTTGCCGAACTTCAGCCACTCGTCCGCGCGCTCCACCTGGTGACCCTCCACCAGGTCCTGGGAGAAGATGCCGAACTCGTAGCGGATGCCGTAGCCCATGCCCGGGTAGCCGAGCGTCGCCAGCGAATCCAGGAAGCACGCCGCCAGCCGTCCCAGGCCGCCGTTGCCCAGGCCCGCGTCCGGCTCCATCTCCAGGAGCTGCGTCAGGTCCACGCCGACCTCCTGCATGGCGGCGGCGGCGGCCTCGTACATGTTGAGGTTGAGCAGGTTGTTGCCCAGCGCGCGGCCCAGCAGGTACTCGGCGGACAGGTAGTAGGCGCGCTTGACGTCCTGCTCGTAGTAGGTGCGCGCCGTCTTCACCCAGCGGTCGGTGAGGCGGTCGCGCACGGCCAGCGACAGGGCCATGAAGCGGTCATGCGGGGTGGCCGTCTCCGGGTTCTTGCCGCGCGAATAACGCACGTGTTCGAAGAAGCCGCGACGGACGCTGGCCGCGTCGAGTCCGGTGCGGCCGCTGTCTTCGGGCGTACCCGAGGTGGAGGGCGGGGG
>NZ_RAWD01000419.1:0-6842 GCF_003612065.1 Corallococcus sp. CA047B | reverse complement strand
GGGTTGGGCTACACTGTGGGACAGGGCGTGCGCCGAGCCGTCCGTGTCTCGCCCCGGGGCGTGGTGGTCTGGGGGTGGAGGTTGCCGCATGAGTGCTTCAAACCCCCTCTTCGGTGACCTGTTGCTCAAGCTGGGCGTGGTTTCGCCGGGGCAGGTGCAGGAAGCGCTCGCGTTGCAGGCCCTCACCGGCCAGCGCGTGGGCGAGGCCCTCATCTCCCTGGGCTACGTGTCGCGCGAGCAGATTCAAGACGCGTTGGGGGAGGCGTTGGGATTGAACCAGGAGAAGGGACCCGCTCAGCCGCCGCTGGGTGAGCTGCTGGTGGGGCTCAAGTACGTGACGCTCGCGCAGCTGGGCGAATCGCTGACGCGGCAGCGCCGCGACGGCCGTCGGCTGGGGGAGATCCTCGTCGAGCAGGGCCACTGCACGTACAAGCAGATCTACGAAGCGCTGGGCCTCCAGAACCGCATCGCCGGACGGCAGGACCTGCCCCGGCCCGCGATGGAGGGCCGCCGCCGCGTGGTGGTGGTGGACGACAGCCCGCTCGCGTGCGCGTTCGTGCAGGAGGGGCTGGTGGCCCTGGGCTACGAAGTCCTCTGCTTCCAGGACCCCTACGAGGCGCTGGAGGGCATGAGCCGGCTGCAACCGGCCATCGTGCTGAGCGACCTGGAGATGCCGGGGCTGGACGGCGTGGAGCTGTGCCGGCGGCTGAAGGAAGGCCCTCGCAGCGCCATCCCCATCATCGTGCTCACCGCGAACGACCGGGAGGCGGAGCGCGTGCGGGGCCTGCGCGCGGGCGCGGACGACTACGTGAACAAGTCCGCGTCCATGGACGAGCTGGCGGCGCGCATCGAGAGCGTGGTGCGCCGCACGGGCGAGACGGAGCGCATGCGCAAGCTGTTCGCGCGCTACACCTCCGATGCGGTGGTGGAAGAGATCCTCAAGAGCGCGGACGCGGCGGTGCTCGCCGGTGAGAAGCGCGAGGTGACGGTGCTGTTCGCGGACATCCGCAACTTCACGGGCCTGGCGGAGAGCCTTCCGCCCGAGCAGGTGGTGGCGGTGCTCAACCAGGTGCTGGGCCGGCTGTCGGACGCGGTGCTCACCTGCGGCGGCACGCTGGACAAGTTCCTGGGCGACGGGCTGATGGCGGTGTTCGGCGCGCCGGTGGGGCGCTCGGACGACGCGCTCCGGGGCCTGCAGTGCGCGAAGATGATGATGGAGGCCTTCGTGGAGCTGCGCGCGGTGGCGGAGTCCGAATGGGTGGCCCACGGCCGCGAGGGCCGGCCCCTGGTGCTGGAGCTGGGCGTGGGGCTCAACTCGGGCGTGGTGGTGTCCGGGAACATCGGCAGCGCGCTGAGGGCCGAGTACACCTGCATCGGCGACGCGGTGAACGTGGCCGCGCGGCTGTGCGCGCTGGCCGGGCCCGGGGAAATCCTGGTGGGCGAGCGCACGCGCGAGCTGGTGAACGCGAACGAGACGGCCTTCGAGGACCTGCCCCCGGTGCGCCTGAAGGGCAAGCAGCAGCCGGTGCCGCTGTACCGGGCCCTCTGACGCCGCGTCCCTTCGTCGAAGTCGATTCATGACCGGCGCGGCCGGGAGCGGTAGGGTGGGCGCGCCATGGCCGCTGCCTCGTCCCACGCCCCCGACGCCTCCGAGAAGTCCCGCCGTTCTCCGCTGCCCTGGGTGGCGGTGGTGTTCGCCGTGGGACTCATCCTGGCGGTGGTGCTCACCGCCTTCCACCGCCGCGACAACGAACAGGCCCACCGCATCCACGCCGACTTCGCCGTCATCCTGGACGCGCTGGAGCGCTACCGGGGTGAGCACCAGGGCCGGTTGCCGGAGGAGGGCAAGCTGGACGCGATGCTCGTGCCCCAGTACCTGCCCGCGGTGCCGTTGGATCCCTGGGGGCGGGCATACCAGTACGCGAGCAACTCGCAGGGCGTGTTCCTGGCCACCTTCGGCCGGGAGAACGGGCGCGGTGGCGTGGGCGAGGACCAGGACCACACCAACCACGACGGGCACCAGGAACTGCTGCGCAAGTAGGGACGCGCAAGCCACCCGGCCCCGGTTCCTGAAGGGCAGGCAGGCCGGCATGAGGGCCGGGCCGCCACCGGGCAGAAGGCGTGCGCATCTTCCGGCAGGGAAGCCCAGCGGGCATCGCTTCCTCCAGGGGGTCCGCCATGGCCATCATCTGCGCAACGAACCTGTCCGCCGAAGCCGCCCACGCGGCGACCGTGGCGGCGACGCTCGCCGGGCGACTGGGCGAGCCCCTGCTCCTCTTGGGCGTGGACGACGAGGTCCCTGACGCGGAGGCCCCGGGCGCCCCGTCCGACGTGGAGGCCTGCCTCGCGGCGGAGTCCGCCCGCCTCCGGGCCCTGGCGGGCACCGTGCAGCCCCGGATGCAGCGGGGCGCCTCCGTGGAGACGCTGCTGGGGGACGAGGAGTGCCGCAGCGCCCGGCTGGTGGTGGTGGCCGCGGAGGGCTGGCGCACGTCCGCCTGGCGCAAGACGTCCCTGCCCGAACGCCTGGCCCGTCACGGCTGCGCCCCGGTGCTGGTGGTGCGAAAGGACACGGCGCTGCTGGACTGGGCCCGGGGCCGTCGCCGGCTGACCGTGCTGGTGGGGGTAAATCCCCGCTCCTCCACGTCCGACGCGGCGCTCACCTTCCTGCGTGAACTTCGGCGCATGGGCGGCTGCGACGTGCTGGCCACCTACGTGTGTTCGCCCGCGGAGGAGCGCCAGCGGCTGGGCATCCACACGCCGGTGCACGTGGAACTGCTGGGCCCCCAGCAGCGCGACATCGAGTCGCTGGACCCCCTGGTGGAGCGGGTGTTGCACCGCGAGGTGCGCGAGCGCCTGGGCGACCTGGAGGGCGAGGGCCGCGTGGAGGTGGTGCTGGAGCCCGGCTACGGCCGCCCGGCGGACCACCTGCTGCACGTGGCCCACGCGCAGGGCGTGGACCTGACGGTGGTGGGCATGCACCTGCGCGGCGGGGTGCAGCGGCTGTGGCACGGCTCCGTGTCGGAGGGCGTGCTGCGCCACGCGGAGCGTTCAGTGGCGTGCGTGCCGCCCATGCTGCGCGAGCCGCGCCGGCTGCCTCCGCCCAGGAGCGCGCTGGTGCCGGTGGACTTCACCCCCGCCTCCGGGCAGGCCATCGCGCAGGCGTGCACGCTGGTAGGCCCGGGCGGCCGCGTGCACCTGCTGCACGTGCACCGCCTGCGGGGCCGCGAGCGGGGCCCCCGGGACTTCCACGGGGTGCTCCCGGAGCCCGCGAGCGAAAGGGACGCGGTGCTCGCCCGGCTCTGGGACCAGGTGCCCCGGGACGCCGTCGCCCTGTCGGTGCACTGGAGCGTGGAGGGCGTCAGCGGAGAGGACGTCGCGCTCGCCATCTGCCAGGCCACGGAGCGCGAGGGCGTGGACCTGGTGTGCGTGGGCACGTCCGAGCGTCACGAAATCGTGCCGGACGCGCTGGAGGGCGCGGTGGCGCACGAGCTGGTGGTCCGCTGCCGCCGCCCGGTGATGGTGGTGCCCACCGCCTGAGTCGGGGCCGTACACCGTACGGGGATGCCGGAGGGAAGGCCGCGCGGTCCCCTTGTCCGATGAACGGATGTCCAGGTTTCCGCTCCTCGCGAAACAGGTCCGTGCTCATTTCTCCCAAGTAAGGGATTGAACAGGCGACCCGTGAGGGCGTTAGACTTTGCGAGGACCCGTTTTCCCAGAAGGGTAGGGCATCCGTGGCTCTTCGAGGCTATCGAGAAGAAGACCTCGTCTCCAACCGTGCATCGCTGCTCATCCACGGAGGTACGGAGGACGAGCGCAGGGCGTGGGCGGAGGAAGCCGCGCTCCACTTCGGCGTCCCCCTCACGGAGGTGCGTCAGGCGGCGGAGCTGGCGGGGGCGCTGCGGCAGCCCAACGGCGTGCTGTTCATCGCGGACGTGGCGAAGCTGCCGCTGGACGCCCAGGGGCTCATCCTGCGCTGCCTGCAGATGCAGGAGGAGCGGCCCAAGGTGGTGGTGGGCGTGTCGGGCACGGCGAGCGCGGCCCTGGGGCGCGGCACGCTGCGCGAGGACCTGCACTACCGGCTCCACCAGGCGCAGGTGGACCTGCAGACCGACGGCCTGCGCGACGTCCTCAAGCGGCGCTGGGCGCAGCAGGCGGAACAGCTCGCCGAGCGCACCGCGGCGCTGAAGGCCGCCGAGGAGCAGGAGCGCGCGGCCGCCGTCGCCCGGCGTCCCGGCTCCGTCACCCGCACCGTGCCCAAGCGCAAGGTCCCGCCGTCCCCGCGCAAGAGCGCGCCCCGCAACGCGGTCCGCTGAACCGGGCTCCGGGGCGCCTCCAACGCCTTCGCGGCTACTTGCGGCGCGAAGGCTTCGCGGCCGTCTTCACGGCGGCCCGCTTCGCCCGGGGCGCGGACGTCTTCACCGCCGGGCCCTTCTTCGCGGTGCGGCGCTTCGCCGCGGCGGGCGCCGCCACGACCTTGCTTCCCGTCTTGCGGACCGCCGCCTTGCGCACGGGAGCCGCCTTTCGCGCGGGAGCCGCCTTGCGCGTGGAGGGGGTGGGCTGCGCCGCCTCCACCTTCCGGACCGTCGTGGCCTTGCGGCGCGAGGGAGAGACCTTCCTGCCCAGCTTCGCCTGGAGGGTGTCCACCGTCCGGACCGTCGCCGAGGCCGTCCCGAGCGCCGTCTCCACCAGCGCCCGCGCCCCTCGCGTGCCCACCCGGGCCACCGCGCGCTTCACCTGCTCCACCAACCCACGCTTCGACGTCGCCATCCGCAGCCTCTTTTCATCGGGAAGGGGCCTGTTCGATTGGGCCCAAGGTAGTCACGGCCCTCGGCTGGAGCAGCGGCCAGGCACGTGGGAGCCCCGGCACGAAGGGCTTGTCACAGGGGGTGGGGGACGTCCAGGGCCGGGGAATGGGTAGTACTGGAAAGATGGGCTAGAGTCGTTCCGTCCTCATCTCCCCTCCTTTTTGGAGCGAAATCACATGACCCAGCAAAGCCCTGGCAAGAAGCGCGGTCTGTCCCGTCCCGTGGAAGTCGTCCGCGCGGAGCTGCTCAAGGATCCCGAGACGAAGCGCATCGCGGACGCGGTGGGCATGAAGCTGGAGGACTACGTCGAGCTGGTGCTCGAGTACGCCCAGGACAAGGACAAGGAGCCCATGCTCAACGTCGTGTCCGACGAGGAGCTCAAGGCGAACGGCTTCCCCGTGCACACGGTGGAAGAGGTCGGCGAGTTCCTGGTCGCCGGCGCCAAGGGTGAGCTGCCCGGCCAGGGCAACCCCTTCGCGAAGTCGGAGTTCGAGGCCTCCAAGGGGGACGCGGCCGGCAAGCCGAGCCTGAACCCCACGGGCGACACCGCCAAGGCCCCCCAGGACGAGGCGAAGCGCCAGGAGCTGCTGGAGCAGATGAAGAAGGGTGGCGGCGGACCGCGGGGCTGAAATCGGCAGCCCGCATCCCCCGTGAAATTCGATCGGAAATTCAGGAGGAAACCTTTTCCTCCTCCCTCCGAGAATCCTTTTGTAGCTTCACTTCGGCGCACACTCTCCAAACCAGACTTAAGCAGGGGGTATTACCATGGGCGGCATCGGCAAGATTGTCAGCAGCGTTGCGAAGACGGTTAGCAAGGTTGCCGGCGGCGTCGCGAACATCGCGGGCAAGGCCCTCAGCTTCGTGCAGAACCCGATGGGCGCCATCACGGGCGGCCTGAAGGGTCTGGCGGGCGGCCTCCTGGACAAGCTCCCGTTCGGCCTGGGCAAGCTGGCGAAGCCGTTCGTCGACAAGTTCATCGACTCCGGCGCGTCCCTGCTCTCCAAGGGCCCCCTGGCCGGTCTGTCCCAGCTGACCAAGTTCGCCCCGACCGTGAAGTCCATCGCGGACATCGCGACGACGGTGAAGGACGGCGCGGACAAGGTCGGCGCGCTGGCCTCCCAGCCCGCGCAGCAGAACGTGCAGAACCTGTTCGCCCACGCGCAGGCTGCGCTCATCAACTAAGTTTCACGCTGAAGTTGGCGTGACGCTCAGTCCGGAGGCCGGTGCTCACCGCGAGGTGGGGGCCGGCCTTTCGGCTTTGCGGGCCACGCTCCGGGCCGGTCCCCTCCTTCGCGGCGGGGGACCGGCCCGTTTCTCTTCTCGGACAATCACAAACCGAGAGGGATTGGGGTGGGGCGCGACCGGGGGGCACCCCAGGTGTGGGGCGGATCAGCCTTCGTCGCGGGCGAGGCGGTGCGCGTCCGCTTCGAGGCGCTCGGTGGCTTCGGGATCCGCGCTGTCGTAGTAGCCGCGGATCTCCCCGGCGCCATCCACCAGGACGAAGTGGGTGCCGTGGAAGATGGAGAGCAGGTCGTCCTCGGCGGCGCCGGGTTCGCGGCCCATGCTGATCTTGAAACCCTGGACGATGGTGTTCTTCAACTGGCCGTAGTCGCCGGTGAGGAAGTTCCAGCGGGTGAAGTCGGCGCGGTACTTCTGGCCGTACTCGGAGAGTTTCTCCGGGGTGTCGTAGGCGGGGTCCACGGAGAAGGACACCAGCTGGAGCCGGGGCCCGAGCTTCGCGGTGTGCTCCTGCAGGCGCGCCATCTTCTGGGTGAAGACGGGGCACACGGTGGGGCAGCGGGTGAAGATGAAGTTGGCGACGAAGGGGCGGCCGTGGAGCTGCTTCAGGCCAAAGGGCTGCCCGTCCTGCCGGGTGAAGGTGAAGTCTGGCAGGGCGCCCAGCTTCGGCGGTGGGGCGGAGCGGCCCCCGGCCAGTTCCCGGGCCGTCACCGCGGCGAGTCCAAGTGACGCCACGACGACGCCCGCCCAGAGGATGGAGCGCCGGAAGTTCCGGGGACGGGGGACCTGTCTCTTATA